>CBIHPB010000330.1:0-4247 GCA_966211485.1 uncultured Bdellovibrio sp. | reverse complement strand
GGCTTCACCGTGACCGAAGGCGCGAGCATCCAGGGTGTGGTGGTTGCGAACAACCAACCAAGCCAGCCGATTTCAATGGGCGGAGCTGGTAGCTATGAAGTTCCAGGAATCATGATCAGCCAAGCCTTGGGCCAAACTTTGAAAGAAAAGTTGGCAGCTGGTGTTGCCGTGACAATTCATTTCCAAAACGAAGCGAAAATTGAAAAGCCAGAACTGATCGACACTTTGACAGGATTCTCGTCAAAAGGCCCTCGCTCGATCGATGGATTGCTGAAGCCAGAAATTTCAGCTCCAGGTTCGAACGTGATCTCGGCGAAAATGGGAGAAGGAAGCAAAGGCGTTCAGATGTCGGGGACATCAATGGCCGGTCCTCACATCGCGGGTGTGATGGCTTTGTTGAAGCAAGCTTTCCCGGATCTGTCTTCAGCTGATTTGAAGTCAGTCTTGATGGGTCACGCCAAATCGATCGGTGAAAACGGACACGACTATCTGTTGTCTCGTCAAGGCGCGGGCCGTGTTCAAATCGATGCTTCTTTGACCGCGAAAGTTGTTGCCGATAAAGCGGCGATCTCTTTGGGCGAAGTGAACATCGAGACTCAAAAAGTGGTTCGTCAATCTGTGACGATCCGAAATATTTCAAAAGATCCTGTGACTTTGAAAGTCGAGCTGAGCGCAGATGCTGGTTTGTCTTTGGATTCAACTCAAGAGCTGACTTTGGCGGCTGGCGAATCAAAAGATCTAAAGCTGAAGCTGCGTCTGAACGTGGCTCGCGCGGAAGCCAACGTTGCTGAATTGGATGGTCTGTTGAAGCTGACTGAAAACGGTGTGGAAATTCACCGCATCCCAGTTTTGGCGGTTCTAAAGCGTATCTCTCAGGTGTCTTCGGATGGTCTGACGGTTCACGCTGGTTCCGAAAATTCAAGTGCAGGTGCCGCGGCTGAAATCAGCCTGAAGAACGATGGTGTTCAGGATGGTATCGCATTGCCATTCAACTTGTTGGGCATGGATTCTCGTAAAAAAGATGCTCGTCAAGATCCGTTCATGAGCAAGATCTGTGACTTGCAAGCAGTTGGCTATCGTTTGGTTGAGAAGACTGTCGATGGCCAAAAGCTGAAGCTGTTGCAAATCGGTGTGAAGACATACGATCCAATGACATCTTGGAACATGTGTGAAATTTCTGTTCTGATCGATTCCAACGGTGACCAGGTTGCCGAGCAGGAATTGGCGGCCATTCAGTTGGGGAACGTGAAAGGTCTTTCAACAGCAGCGAACGAGCAAATGTTTGCCAGCGTCTTGTTTGATGCGGCGACAATGCGCACATTGCGTGGCGAGTTTGAATTGGCGGCGATGACTCCGGCTCAGCCTGATCACGCGAAGCCTGAAGAGAACTATGCTCCGGCTGTGATCGATATGCTGGCGATTTCTCCGTTGAACCGTTCAACTGTGATGATCGTTGAAGCCGATGTGACAAAACTGGTTCGTCGTGCAGAAGGCAACTTGGCAATCAAAGTGGCGGCGATCTTCAACGATCCGAACTCGGTTGAGATGGATGATTTCTTGGCCAATGAGGCCACTGAATGGCAGGCTTTGTCTCTTCAGGACAGCAGCCAGTCTTATGTGAATCTGCCTGAGAGCATCGAAGTCAAAGCCGGTCAGACTGTGACAGCTGAATTCGACAAGGGGCAAGGTCAAGGCAAGCTTCTGTTATTGTTCCCAGACAACCGCACGGTTGTGTCGGATGTCGAAGAAGACAACCAGATTCAGGTTCTGTCTCCAAAGTTTGGGCTTTAATCCGACGACAGAATCAGATTCAAAGAATCAAATTCAAATATGAACTGAACAGAGGGGCCAAAAGCCCCTCTTGTTTTTTATCGTGATCGCTTTTTCCGAGGTGGTGGCGGGGGCGTCGGCGGAGGCGGCAGAGCCGAAGTCGTTCCTGGTGCGCCTTCATAGCTGAGGCAGGCCACTGGCGGTTGAGACAAGGTCTTGTAGAAGATCTGTGAGGTTCCGTTCTGAGTGCTGGTGAAGACGACGGCATGCCCTTCGGAATTCAACCGAGGGGAGTCCAGGTCGGTGTTGGATTCGAACAGATTCTGCAGGCAGCGAGTTTCCAGATCATAAGTATAAAACTGGTAATTCTTTTTCAGCGATTTCGCTGTCAGCAAAAGGCTGTGAGCAGCCATCCATTGAACATCTTTGTAATCGCCCGCTGGCAAAGTCAGCGCCGCTTGTTTTGCCGGCGTCAGAAGGTAGGGCCCTGTCCAGACGAGGGTGGCACCGGTATCGGCTCGCTGGATCCAGGCCCATTGTTTTTTGTCTGGTGAAAGCTGCAGAGATTCGATGGAAATATCTTTCTTGGCCAACACAGGGATGCTTTGCCTGCTTTCCATATTGAGCTGGAAGCTGGCCACGTGGCCGTTCTGCACTCGAGAGAAGGTCAGTGATTGAGGGCGATCCCACCGGGGCCAGGGACGTCCGTCAAAACCGTCCTCGAAAGTCAGGCGATTGATGTTCGAACCCGATTCGTCGCTGAGATAGAGCTCGGTGTAAGGGTAGCTTGAAACGCTGTCTTTGGGTCTCAAGAGCAGAGGTCGCTCTTTGAGCTCGTCAGTTGTGGAGGCGTAGACGATTTGTTTCGAATCCTGAAGGAAGATCGGATCTCTGCAGTCGCCGTCTTGGTAGGTCACTCGTCGTTCTTTCAAGGTGTCGAGATCGTAAATGTAAATCTGCCCTTGAGTGTGGCCGGGACGATTGCGGCCGACGAAGACGACTTTTTTTCCATTGGCAGAAAGAAATGGCGAATCGTTGCTGCCTTGTTGAGTCAGTTGGATTCCGAGGGATGAAACGTTCAGCGTCGGCGCGCCCGGATTGTTGAGCGCTTGCTGAAGATCCGCTGGCACCGTGCTGGATTTGTGGCCGCAAGCGGCCGCAACTAGGATGACAAGTGTTGCAAGATTTTTGTCAGCAAATTGGAAGGATTGACCTTTTTGAGATCTTTCACGGACACCCATTGAATCTCCCCGGAATTTGATTTTACCGGAGAGGACGCCAAATGCTCAACGCGAATGTAAATATCGTGATGAGTGATGCCGTGTTTGAGGTCAAAGGTCTTGGGTTTCTGGGCCTGTCGTTTGATTGTGCCTGGGAAAATCGGCTGGCCCTTCAAGAAAGGAGCGTAGTCGTTTTTCACCAAGGCGATTTGATCTTTCTTTTTATGAACATGCGCCGTCCAGACCCAGACTTCGGACTGTTTGCGCGGACGTTTTTTCGGAAGGCCGGAAACCAGATCTTCTTGTCTGGCGACACAAGTTTTTTTCCAAGGACACAGAAGACAAATCGGATTGTGAGGAGTGCAAACCGTCGCTCCCAACTCCATCAAACCTTGGTTCAACAAATGTGAAGGTCCAGTCGAAGCAATCGCATCTGCAGCTTCCTGCAATTGATTGCGGACTTTGGGCATCCACCAGTCCACATCGAGACCGTAGACTCGGGACAGAACACGAATCACGTTTCCATCCAGCACGCCGACTTTTTCATCAAAGGCGAGACTGGAAACAGCGCGAGCGGTGTAAGGACCGAATCCCGGAAGCTCGAGAAGCTCGGCATGGGTTTTTGGAAATCCATTTTCAGCCAGCGCGATGGCGGCTTTGTGCAGATTGCGGGCCCGGCTGTAGTATCCCAGTCCCGCCCAGTGCTCGAGCACATCTTCCAGCGGGGCCTTGGCCAAAGCCTGCACATCCGGGAAGCGTTTCAGAAATCGTTCGTAGTAGGGAATCACGGCGGCCACGGTGGTTTGTTGCAGCATCACCTCTGAAATCCAAATGCGATAGGGATCCCGGTCACGACGCCATGGGAGATCACGGTGATTCTCGTTGTACCAAGCAAGTAACGACTTGCCTAATGAGCCTGCGATTGATTTCATACAATGGATGTAACAGGAGCTTTCATGGCAAGCAAGTCTCAAACCTCAAAGCGCGTTTCAAAGAAAACCATTGTGAAAACAGCAGTGAAACCAGCTGAAAAATCAAATGCAGCAGATGTCGAATATCAGCCTTTGAGTGGTCGCGAATTTCCACGTTTCTCGGGAATCAAAACTTTCTTCCGTCTGCCACTGGCGACTGCGGATCAGGATTTTGATGTGGCCTTGTTTGGGATTCCATACGATGGCGGAGTTTCCTACCGTCCGGGGCCGCGATTTGCACCTTCACAGGTTCGCGAGAACTCAAGTTTGGGCCGAGGGTTTCACT
>CBIHPB010000329.1:0-4282 GCA_966211485.1 uncultured Bdellovibrio sp. | reverse complement strand
TGGCTGTAACTGCGCCAATCCAGCTCGATCAGCTCGCGATACTCGGGATCTTTTTCCGAGATGCTCAGGCCTTGGTCGTTCTTCTCGCTGACCTTTAAGAACAGCTTGTGGAAATAGAAATTCGGATTGATCCCCAAAGACAGTCCGTGTTCAAGCGTATCGATGTGCCAGATGTTCATGGCATTATCGACCGCCTGAATCCCTTTCTTCAAGGTGTGGAAAGTCTCGCCGTGGTGGGATCGGATTTTAAATCCGCGGTACTGCAGTTTGCGGAATCCTTTTTGGAATTCGTTGAAATGCTCTTTGCGATAAAGTTCGTTCTCGCTTCCGACAGTATCGACATCGGTCATGTGCTTTTGCAGGAACGGATACTTGTCCAGCATGCGCACAAGCTCGTCGACCTGGGCTTCGAAATGGTCTTTGCGTGTTTTATATTTAGCCGAATCGAAGAAGTTTGCTTCCTTACGGAAAGACGGCGACAGAATGAAATCAAAGTCCGGATTTTGATCCTGGAACTTTTTAAATCCCTCGTACAATCCCAACACCACATCTTCCGGCGACACGCTGTCAGCGCCTGGAATTTGCTCGGTCGATGACGATGAAATTCGGCTGAGAGAAAACTTCAGGCGGATTTTTCCAACGTTGTATTTGGTGTAAAGCTCGTGCGCTAGATGATAGGCGCTTTCTTGATGTGCCAATCGATCCACCAAAATAAGTTTTGGCAGATATAAGATCTTCAAATAAGTCAGGAAGCCTTCTGTTTCCTCAAGCCGAATCAGATTGTCGACGTCTTCCACAGATTTGATTGGCCAAGATTTCGGTCCGTAGACCTCAGTGATTTTCTTTTTATACAGTTCCTGATTTGGGCCTTCGATTAACTTCTTCAGACGGGGATAAATAAATTCAGCCGTCATCGCGCCAGTCAAATGGATGTGTTCTTCCGAATACTTAAGCGGGAATCGCTTAAAGAATTCGAACAGGGCCGAGCTCACCGGGTGATCCATCAGTTCATGGATTGCCAATTTGTTTTGATGAAAGTCCGAAATTCGGCCGCGGAACTCTTGCACCATTTGATGGGCTTTGGGATTCTCTTTTTGCAAAGAACTTTCAGCCATCAACTCGAGGGTGTCGGCCAAAGAGATTCCGTTTGTTTCGCTAATAGTTTCGACAAGGTACCGAAGCAGGACGCTTTGTGTTTCTTGAGATGTCATTGCCATTCCAAAGCGTAGCTTTAGGGGCCTGCATGTTCAACTCAAACTTCCGGTATGGCGCCTAAAATCATCACCATGAGCAGAATTTCGACAGATGGATTTTCGAAAATTTCCCAGAACCAACACATCGCCGCTCAAACCTCATTAGATCCATATTAAGCGTCGGGCCTGGCGCGGAATTTTCAATAGGTTCGGTTGATGAAGCGATTAACTCGAAGCCTTGCTGTAGGCATCGCCATATTATGTACGTCATCTGTTCAAGCTCGACCCGAACGCCCGACTTTCGCGGATTTCCGGTTGGAGATTTCCGCACACCGGGAGCGGGTGCTGATTGGAGCCGAGCGAATCTATGCCGGTCTTCCTCAGTATTTTCCAACGCTGGAAAGTCTTCCTCCCGAAATCCGGCAAAAATTAATCCATACTTTTATGTCTTTGCATGACCTGCCAAAAGTCATGACCAAGCAACAGCTGGCAAAATTGGGATACCGGGCACCTGAAACTTTGCTTCGTTCCTTATATGAAGTCTACGGACTGCATCTCGAACCCAAGCCAGCCTTCATTCAGGCATTGAATGACATCGAAACCGCTTTGAAGCTTCGAGAGATCGGAAAAATTTTGGCTGAAATTGACGTTTCCTATCATGCTGGAATTTGGCACGAGCTCAAACTGCTCGAGCGTGCTTCGGATGTCACCGATACAAAGATCAATCGGGCCGAAGAGCTTGGATTTGTTTATCGACCGTTCGATTCGGAAAAATTTTTGCGGGAAGCAGGCGAAAATATGGCCGCGTTCTTGTCCCATTGGTACGAAAAAACATTTCAGCTGAGACCAGTTGCGTTTTGCCGGTCGTCTCAGGCGCGCTTAGGTTCCAGCAAATAAACATACATCACTTTGTGCGGCCCTAATGTTGGAATGTCGAACATAGGTCCCTCGTATTTCAGACCCATGCGTTCATAAAACGGAAATGCAATTTCGCGAGCATTGCACCAAAGCAGATCGCAGCCGCGCTTTTTCAATTCCTGAATTCCCAAATCCAAAACTTTTTGGCCAATTCCTTTTCCTTGAAAATCCGGATCTGTGGCCATTCCCCGCAGACGATAAGGCTTTTGAGCGGGCAATTTTGCAAAGGCTTCCTCGTGAAAAGTCGCGACGCAAATCACCCGGCCTTCCACACGTGCGGCCACGTGAAAAGTTGTCGGCCACTTGTCCTGAGCGAAAATGCAATCATCCAAAGTTTGGTGCGGGCGAAGCACCTTGTGGCGGAGGGCGAGCGTTTCTTGTGCAGAAATTTTATCAAGCTGATAGATCTGAGATGTCATGCGGGGAAACTGATCGGAATAATTTTAGCCGGCTTTATACTGCAGATACTGAATCCAGACGCTGGGCACTTGGCCATTTTTCACGTCCAGCTCGGGAGACGGCAGCCAGGTCGGAACCATGGGCTCGGTCAAAAGCGGCATATTAGCGGTGGTCGGTGTGCGATTGGCTTTTCGCTGGTTGCAGTCGCGGCAAGCGGTGACCACGTTGGTCCAATTCTTCGGGCCTTTCTTCGAGGCCGGAACCACGTGGTCCAAGGTCAGAAGCTTATTCGGAAACTGGTCGCCACAGTACTGGCAGGTGAAGTTGTCTCGAATATAGACGTTTTCACGGCAAAAGCGGACGGCGCCTAGGCTGCGAGGGCGCACGTAATGCTTTAAACGCATTACAGAGGGGATCTGAAAGCTGGCCCTGACACTGCGGACAAAGACGTTATGGTATTCGATTATCTCGACTTTATCCTGAAACCAGAGAATGAGGGCCTTTTGCCAAGAGATGACCTTCATCGGCTCATAGCTGGCGTTAAGCAGCAAGGACCGCGATGATCCGATAGTGGTGATGCTATGTGAAGGTGGCCTACCGCCATCTGTCTGCATGCCCTTATAGGATTGCTTTATTTCGAGGCATTTTCAAGTCGATTTCACTTGCTGAGACAAGATAAGAATGATTTATGGATGCCTTAAGTAAGACTATGGAGTCAGCTATGAAAAGACGCGTTTTAAGCTTTAATTACACTCTGAAAGATACCAAAGGTCAGGTCCTGGATGCCTCGACTGATGGCCCTTTGGCGTTCCTTGAAGGCGCTCAGCAAATCATTCCAGCTCTTGAAGAGCAAATTTCTGGAATGCTGATCGGACAGAAAAAAAACGTGAAGCTGGCAGCGAAAGATGCTTACGGCGAAGTCGAAGCGAAAATGGTGATGGATGTTCCGAAAAAAGAAGTCGCTCACCTGCAAATCGAAGTCGGAAGCTTCCTGCAATTGCAATTGCAAGACAGCGTGAAGGTTGTACGTATTACCAAAATTACAGATGACACCGTCACTTTGGATGGAAATCATCCTTTGGCTGGACAGGATCTGGAATTTGATGTGGAACTGGTGGACTCGCGTGATGCTTCAAATGAAGAGTTGGCTCATGGCCACGCTCATGGACCCGGCGGACATCACCACTAAGGATTTATTGACCGATGCCTTCGTTTGATATCGTTTCAGAAGTAAACATGCAGGAAGTGGACAACGCTGTTAACCAAGCGATCAAAGAGATCGAGCAGCGCTATGACTTCCGCGGTTCCAAAAGCGAAATTCAATGGGACAAGAAAGAAATCACCCTGATCGGCGATGACGATTACAAGATGGGGGCGATGAAAGATGTCCTTCAGACCAAGTTGCACCGCCGCGGCATTGATATTAAATCCCTCGAATTTTCGAATGTGGAAACGGCTGGTGGCAGCCTGCTCCGACAGAAAGTTAAGATTCTGCAAGGGCTGGAAAAAGAGATCGCCAAAGATATAACAAAGGCCGTTAAAGACTCGAAATTAAAGGTGCAAGCTCAAATTATGGACGACAAGGTCCGGGTCACGTCCAAGAGCATCGACGAGCTGCAAGCCACCATGACCTTCGTCAAGGGCAAGGGTTTCACGGTGCCGCTCCAATTCAACAATATGCGGTCGTAGAAAATATTTTTTGATGAAAAACAACAAATTTGATAAATTAAAAATGTCCCGTTCGCGTTCCATAGTTAGCGTTTTGCACTCAT
>CBIHPB010000328.1:0-4304 GCA_966211485.1 uncultured Bdellovibrio sp. | reverse complement strand
TTCTGGTGGTGTTTGCCTTGATGAGCTTCGTGAAAAAGCGCGTTTTCTGGCCCATCTCCCGGTACTTTGTCACCGCCAGCCTTGGGGTCGCGATCACTTACCACCTCTCTTATCTTTTGATCTCGCGCTGGTTTGAAATCAATTCAGCCACCGTCAGTTTCTTTCATCGCTTTTTTGAAGTGGTGTTCACGACTGTGACGGCAGCGCCCTTGTACTTTGTTCTGTCCTGGGTGGATCGGGTCACTCACAAAGAAACCTTGCCCGAAAGTGGAAACCTGGAAGCATGAGCAGTACCCAATATATTTCCAATCCAGAAGAGTCGAAAGAGTATCTCCCCCGGTACCGGCTTTTCTATATTACGATCGCCTTCACCTTTATCACCTTCACGGCCCGTCTGTGGTATCTGCAGGTGATCGAAGGGACTGAACTGCGCGAGTTCTCGGAGAAAAACCGGATCAAGCAAATCAAAATCATGGCGCCGCGGGGCCTGATGCTGGATCGCTCGGGAAAAATCCTGGTGGAAAATCACCCAGGCTTTGAAGCCGTGCTTTCCCCTCAATACATCAAAGATCTGGACGGATTGGCGGAAGCCGTCGGCCCAATCGTCGGTCTTGAGCCTGTGAAGCTTGCGCAGAAGGTTCAAAAATCTCGGCGTCAAAACGGGCCTTTCGCGCTGATCAAACTGAAAGACAACCTCAGCCGCGATGAAGTGTTTCGCTTGAAGCGCATCATCCTGGACAATCCAGGATTGGATATCCGCGAATCGGTCGTGCGGCACTATCCACTGGCGGAAAACGGCGCGCAGCTTTTCGGCTACGTGGCCGAGATCTCGAAAAAGCAGATCCCCGCCTACAATCAGCTGTATAAAAATATCACCTTCGAGCAAGGCGATATCATCGGACAAACCGGACTTGAAGAGGTTCTCGAGCGCGAAATCCGCGGCGAAGACGGAATTCAGTTCTTGCAGGTCGATGCCTTCGGACGTGAGACAACAACCAACACGCCGAATATTTATGGCGAGCAGATCACCGACAAAGAGCCCAACCACGGAAACAACGTGGTGCTCACCATCGACAAAGACGTACAGGAAGCAGCCTACAAATCTTTCCAGGAAAATCAGCGCATTGGTGCCTTGGTGGCGATGAAAGCGGACGGCGAAGTTTTGGCCTGGGTGAGCGCACCGAGTTTTGACCCGAATGAGTTCGCACGCGGGATCAGCTCGCAACTGTGGTCGAAACTGGTCAATGACCCGTTCAAGCCTTTGCGTAACAAAGTGATTCAGGACTATTTCTCGCCGGGTTCAACGTTTAAGGCCTTTATGGCTTTGGCATCCCTGCAGGAAAAGATCATCACTCCGACGACGATCATTCCGTGTCCTGGATTTATCACCTTCGGTAAGCGTCAGTACCATGACCACTTAAAAGGCGGTCACGGAAATATTACGGTCTACGAAGCGCTGGAGCGATCCAGTAACGTGTTCTTCTATAAAATGGGAATTCAGCTGGGCATTGATCGCATGTACAACTACGTCTCTCCATTCGGAATCGGCCAAAAAACCGGAATCGAACTTCCACGCGAAGTGGCGGGCTTGATGCCGTCGGCGGCTTGGAAAAAATCAGCCATCGGTGAAGAGTGGCAAGCCGGAGAAAACTTGAGCGTCGCCATCGGACAGGGTTTCGTGCAAGCGTCGCCAATCCAAATGGCCGTTGCCTACAACGCCGTCGGCCTTGAAGGAAAAGTGTTCAAGCCTTACGTGATCAAAAAAATTCTGGATAATGAAGGCAACACAATCAAAGAATCTCAGCCGCAGCTGCTTCGCGACCTGCAAGAGAAGCAAGCGACCGGAATTAATATCACCGAAGAAACTTTCAAGGTTGTCAAAGAAGGTCTGCGACGGGTTGCCAACGGTGACCGCGGAACGGCGAAATATTTGAAAATTCCTGGCGTGCAGATGGCGGGTAAAACCGGAACATCTCAGGTCATGGGGTTTGCAGCCAGTGACATCTACTCGAAATGTGAAAACCGTCCGCTGCACCAACGACACAATGGTTGGTTCATCGCCTGGGCTCCGGCTGACAAGCCCGAGATCACAGTGGCCGCGATGGCTCAGCACTCGTGCCACGGAGCGACCGGCGCGGGTCCGATGGTTCGCGACACGGTTCGAGCTTACTTTGAAAAATATCATCCCGATATCATCGCCGAAGGTTTGAAAAATCAGAAAAACTTCAAGCCTGTGAAAACTGAGAACGTCCCAACTGTGGAGGGCGAATAATGGAATTATCTCTGCAGGTCGAAGAACGCACATTATTTAAGCGTATCGACTGGAATTTTGTCCTGGTCATTTTGGCATTGAATTTGGTCGGACTGATCAATCTTTACAGCGCGACCCACGGCCCTCACTCGGTCGATGTCGAGCCTTTGTTCGTCAACCAATTGGTGTGGCTGGCCGCTGGATGGAGCTGCTTTTTCATTTCCACCCTTTTGGACTATTCTTTCATCAACCGAATTGCCTACATTTTTTATTTCCTGAACCTGGGCGCGATCTTATATGTGACCTTCTACGGGAAAGTGGCCTTAGGGGCCCAGCGCTGGATTGATTTGGGTTTCTTCCACTATCAGCCGTCGGAAACGATGAAGATGTGTCTGATCATGATCATGGCCAAAACGCTGTCGATCCGAAACACCGAAGGCCGCGGCATGGGAATGAAGCAGCTGATGATGCCTTTGCTTGTCCTTGGCATTCCTTTCATCCTGGTCGTTGAGCAGCCGGACTTGGGAACGGCGATGATGTTGATCGCCATCGGTGGCACAATGATTCTGTTCTGCAAAGTCCGAAAGCTGATTTTGGGAAGCTGCATTTTGGCGGCGATGGTGGCCCTGCCGATGGCATGGAAATACGGACTGCGCGACTACCAGCGGGCCCGTGTCGTGAACTTCATTTCGCCGACCAACGATCCGCGCGGAACGGGTTACAACAGTATTCAGTCTAAAATCGCCGTCGGGAGCGGAAAGATCCTGGGAAAAGGTTTCCGCAAAGGAACCCAGTCTCAGCTCGAATTCCTTCCCGAACGCCACACGGACTTTATCTATTCAGTGCTCAGCGAAGAGCACGGCTTTGTCGGCAGCATCACGACGATCGCGCTTTTCTGCGTGCTGTTCTTGATCGCGATTCGAATTGCCTCGACGGCAAGAGATAAATTCGGAGCGCTTTTAACGGTGGGTGTGATCGCCTACGTCTTCTGGCATATGTTTGTGAATATCGGCATGGTCATCGGACTGCTCCCGATCGTCGGAGTTCCGCTGCCACTTTTAAGTTACGGTGGATCCAGCATGCTGACCACGATGACGGGCCTTGGAATTATCTCAAGCGTCGCTTACCGCCGTTATATTTTCTAAACTTTCTAAAAAGAGTCTGAACATGTTCTAATTTTGAGCCAGGCGAAATCAAATTCCCTGGCTTTTTCTTTGCCTAAGTCATTCTTGGCGTCAGTTAAATTTGTGTGATGCTCTTTAGATCAATCCGCGAACAGCCGTATGAACTATAAGTATGGCAACATGTCCAAGATGCAATCAAGAATCTGAAACCCTGGTGGATGTCCCTTCGGACTTGCAGCTGAAGCTGCTCGACATTTCTTTGTCCGAGTCCGCCTACACCAGAACCTGCACAAAATGCCTCGGCACTCTCAAGCGTGGCGCCGTCAATCCCAAGGAACTGCAGCATTCGAAAAAAGCCGAAGACGCACAAAAACAAGCGATGTGGTCTTCGCGCGGCGATCTGCTGAAGCAAGCCTATCAGGCCCTGAAGGAAAACCACTTTGCCAACGCTTCAAAAAATTTCGAAGCCTATATCCGCATTTTGGAAGTCGTTTTCGATCAAAAGCCCGGCAACTTGAATCCAGATCACTTTCGCGAGATGAACAAAATCGACGAAATGAAAACATTGGTTCTGGTGTATTGGGAGCTGACCCAAATTTTCGATGGCAAAAACGAGCGCCTGACGGACGAGTACTGCAACCAACTTGGAAAATTCGGCCGCTGCAGTCCCCTGAAGGTAAGCCTGCTCGAAAACATCCGAGGCTACGAACCCAAAATGACCTACAAAAAATACTTCCGCCGCACCGAGAAGCAACTGCGTGGTGAGAGTACGGGATTACTTTCTTTTTTCAGATAGCACCAGCAGGACCGGGTCGTTTGATTCTGATTGGAGTTTCAGAGTCGAACGGCCCGATCCTGTTCAACTTGCATCCACAGTACGAGAGGAAGAGGCTTTAAGGCGAAGACCAATATATTGGTCAGGTGACCAT
>CBIHPB010000327.1:0-4316 GCA_966211485.1 uncultured Bdellovibrio sp. | reverse complement strand
TGGGTCTTGGTTTGGGAATGAAAATCGATGGTTGGCCGCCTCCAGGATGGGATCCTAATGTTCCCCCTGTGAAGCGTGAACAACAGTAATTGAGGCGGAATTATGAGTTCACACAGAAGAGCAACGAAATACTTTAGCCGTAAGTTCAACGCACGTAAGGCCCTTTTCCGTGGTCTGATGGTGTCTTTGGTTGAGCATGGCCGTATCAAAACAACAGTTGTGAAGGCGAAGGAAATTCGTCGTCACATCGAAAAAGCAATCACTCTTGGAAAGAAAGATGACCTGGCGACTCGTCGCTTGTTGTTATCTCGCATTCCAAACGAGAAGACTGTAACAACAATCATGTCTGACATTTCGAAGCGATTTGCGACTCGCCCGGGTGGATACACTCGTGTGATCAAAATCGGTCGTCGTCCAGGTGATACTGCTGAAATGGCTTTCTTGGAGTTTGTTGATTTCGACTGGCAAGCGAAGGCTCCTGCAGCTGGCGAGAAAAAAGCTGGCAAGGAAACTAAAGCTGACAAAGAAGCTGCAAAAGAAAAAGCAAAGACTGTTCGCGCAGCTCGTGCTTTGGTTGCGGCTAAACGCAAGTCTGTTAAGACGATCCAAAAGAAATCTCGTCAAGCTTCACGCGCTTAATCCGAGGGTCGCTGAACGGCGGCCTGGGTGTGGCAAGGGATTGAATCTAATTCAATCTTTGGAAGCTGATGATGATCCTCAGGGATCAGTCGATACAAACAAGACAATCAAACGAAAGGCTCTGGGAAACCAGGGCCTTTTTGTTTTTTGGCTCTCGCCACGTAGGCGAAGTTCTTTTCAATTGGGCCGATTGGTGCCAACATCGGGTTATGAAAAAGCTGTATTTGAAAGCGACATTGATTACTGCGGTTGTAGCCATCATCTTGGCTGCTTTGTTTTGGACTTGGAGTAAGAATACGCTCCCTCAAGGAGTTGAGAAGGTCACTCGTATGGATGAGATGGAGACCGCGGGCCTGCCAGATTTTGAGCTTCCGAATATGGACGGCAAGCCGGTGAAGCTGTCTAATTTCAAAGGGCAGGTTGTGATTGTCAGCTTTTGGGCTTCATGGTGCGCGCCTTGCCTGGATGAGTTTCCTTCGATGATTGAATTGGTTGAAAAGTTGAAAGGCCAGGTCAAGCTTGTCGCTGTTTTGCAGGATTCTTCCCGTGAAGAGATCGATGCCTTTTTAAAGTCGTTTCCGAAGTCCAAACATCCCGACATTACGATTCTTTGGGATGAAAAACATACGGTCGGTCAAAAGTATGATGCGGAAAGATTGCCAGAAAGTTTTGTTGCTGGAAAAGATCTGAAGCTTGTTCGAAAGATCGTTGGTTCGATCAACTGGTCGACGCCTGATGCGATTCAATTCATGGAAGATTTGACGAAAAAATAGAGATCAAAGTTCTTCAGCGAGAACAGATAAGAAATAAAAATCTGGGACATTCATTGGGAGAAAAAGAAAAGGCCTCTGCAGAAGCAAGAGGCCTTTTTGTTTTTTGGAATCATTGTATTTGTCGTCGAGTGGCTACGCGCCGAAAATACTTTTGAAAGGTTACAGGCCGAATTTCTTTTTGAGATCTTCGAGCTTTTTGTCACCGTCGTCGCCCAAGGCTTTTTTGACTTCGCTTTCGAGACCTTTTTTAGCTTGGTTTTCGGCATCCTTCTTTGCTTGATTGACCTTTGCTTCGCCCTTTGCCTTTTCGGCATTGAGCTGATCTTGGATTTTCTTCAGCTCGCCTTCGGCTTGGGATTTAGCTTTGTTGAAATCGGCTTCAAGTTTTGCCTTGTTCTTACCGACCTCTTGATCCACAAAGGCTTGCAATTTCGCACGGGCTTCTGCCAGTTTGGCTTGAAGCTGTTTTTCAAAACCTTTTGAAAGCTCGGGACCCAGGTTGGAATTGATATTGAGCGAGATGCTTGGAAGGACTCCAGATCCGTCCGCATCTAATGTGATCGCTGGCAAGCTTGCGAAGATGGCCTTCAGGATTTCTTCTGCGGCTGGAGTTTTTGAAGCGATTTGATAATCGACGTTTTTGAACTGATTGGTCAGTTCGAATTTGAAATCCTTGAGTCCTAGCAGCTCGCCAGTCGAGTGGAGCGATCCGTTTGCTTTATTGAAAGCCAACGAGACATCTGGAGATTGCACGAGCTCTTTAGCCGCGATGGCGTAACTGCCGACGCCGAATTCGTATGAAACTTTGCTGGTCTCTTTCAGGTTATCAACGGTGAGCTTTCCGATGAAGCCGCTGACCTGCATGCCCGGGAAATCTCCCTCAAGTTTGGCGACTGTTGGCCGGCCGATCAGAGGTTGGTTGGACGTGATGTCGGTGATCTGACCCTTGAGGTCGCCCGAGAATTGAGTTGGGCCGGACTTGGAGCTGACAGACACTTTCTTCACCCAAAATAACGGATAAGAACTGGTGTGAGGGAATTCGTAGGTCACGCCTTTGTCGCGGACATGGGGTTGGATCATGTCGGCTTTGTTTTCTTGGCGCTTGGTTTTGTCCATAATGTTTGGTGGGACATACTTTTGCGCCAACGCTTTGTAGCGATTGAATTGCGCGATGTAGGGCGCGATATAGGGATAGAAAATGCTTTTTGATAGAGACTTGGCGTCGAGGCTTGGGATTTTGAATCTGGTCTCGAGATCCTTGATGTCCTTTTTGACCATCACGTCGAGTTCTTTGAGACCCTGATCAAGCGCTTTGAGGTCAGCGTTGAGATCATTGCTGGCGCTTTGCACATTTTTGTACTTCGCATCGGCTTCTTTGACGATGGTGTCGATTTCAGAGAGAGACTGTTGCAGTTCTTGAGGGGATTTAAAGCCGCTGGTTTTCACTTTGCCCAGGCGGTCGCCCAAGGCCTGAATTTCGGGGCCTTTGGGAAGAGACTGCATTTTTTCTTGCCACTTCTTTGATTTCTCTTGGTACTCGGTTTCCATTTCTTTCAGGCGAACTTTTGAAGCCAGGCTGCCTTCGATTTTTCCCATCTGGTCTTGAGAGTTTGCTCCGCCCAAAATGGCTGCGAGATCGCCAAGGACGTTTTTGTCGTATTTGTCTTCGACTTTATCAAGAGCTTGGTCTTTCAATTTGTCGACAGCGCTAGGGCCTTTGGCCTCTTCAGGGGTGACGGGCTCGGGAGGTTTAACCTTGCCTGGAGATTTACGAGGAACATCGATTTCGATTTGCTCGACAGCCATTTCGTCGACGACGATTTTAGCTTTCAGTAAGGCATCCCAAAGGACTCCGAAGCGGATGTCGCCGATTTTGACCATGTTATGTGATGGTTTTTCGGCGTTGGTGACTTCGATGCCTTGGACTCGGAAGGTACCTTTGAAAAAGCTGGTTTCGACTTTGGCGACGTCAACTTCGGCTCCTAAGAGCTGGTAGCCAGCGAATTCGAAAGTTTTTTTCAAATGGAAATCGAAGAAGAAGTGAAAATACGCCCAGGTCAAGACGACCACGATCAAGAATGGGACGACGGCCTCGGTGCGAATAGGGCCTTTTTTCTTTTTTGGCTTTTCGGCTTTGTCTGTCTTTGGTGTCGATTGATTGTCTGCCATGTTTTGTGTCCTCGAAAGTTGTCAGAGATAGTATCGGTGAAAAGTGATTTCGCCTGCGAGACGACTAGCCGTAAAGATTTTCGTACTGCGTGTACCACTTGTAGAATGAAGTGCCGGCCCATGCCTTCCAGAATTTGGTTTGCTTGTAGCGGGCTACGACAGTGGCGCGGTATTTGACGATCAAAATTTTGAACATGAAGAAAAGTGGGATGACCAAGATAAATGAAATTAGTCCAGATCCCATGACGATCGAATTGTTAAAACGGGTCAATGGAACTAAAGGCATGTTGTAGAGCTGAACGAACAGCGATCGCAGGCCTTGGGCCTCAAGAACAGATTTGCCCAAGCTGTTTGAAATCGGGTCGAACATATAAGCAACAAATTTGAAAAAGAAGGCAGAGAGAAATGCGGCTCCGAGCTGGATGCGGAAGAAGAAGCAGCAAAAAAGCACAAGCAGTGCCTGCAGAGAGAGAATCGGGGCAAAACCCAGGATCACTCCGCATGCAAGTCCGGCTGCCAATTGGTTGGTGGCGGTGTCGGAATTGAGCAGCTTAAAAAATGCGAACAATTGCTTGAGAAGCAGGGTCATGTGAACTCCTCCGTGGTCGATGATGACTGCGAATCAGTAGGATTCTTCAATTTTTTTGAAATGCCAAGATAGAAATACGCGCCAATCAGGCCGAATAAAAACAGTGAGATTTGGTGGGCTGTCGTGGTCAGCGAGCCCACAGGTCC
>CBIHPB010000326.1:0-4319 GCA_966211485.1 uncultured Bdellovibrio sp. | reverse complement strand
CTCCTGGTCCACGAGTTGGGCCATGTTCTGGGGCTTAAGCACCGTGATGAAGCGGGAAGTGTGATGAACACTTATTTGGCCGCTCAGACGCAAAGAACGGCGATTTCAAAGACCGACGTACAAGATCTGAAATGTGAGTATTGACGGGATATGTAATATTTCTATGTAAGGGAATTTAAGTTGAGATCTCCGGCCCTAGACCTAGACTTTTAGATAGGGCGTGCGCGAGAAAATCGCGGCACAAATAGGTTAGAGAGTTTTTAGAAAAAGTTAGTTAGAGAATTTTTTGAGAGAGTATTGAAAGAGTATTGATCGTCAACCGGATGAGTTCTTCACCGAACTCAACAGAAGACATGGGTTGCCATTGAAAAACGCAAGTATCTGCGCCAATGGTCCCTGAGAATAGGAAGTGTGAGATGAGAACACCAGGAACCGATTTAGATTTGAAGACATTGGTACAATCAGACATGTCATCGGCTTCTTCCGAGTCTCGTTACTCGTCTCAATTGACTTATCATGAGCTGGCGGATGTTCCGGTTCAGTCAACCGACCTGCTGGAGCAATTGGAAGCCAATATGAAGCAGCTGGAAGACCTGCAGTCGCGCATGAAGTTCATGATGCGTGAAATTCGTTATGTCATGAAGGTCTAAGGCTTTAGACCTTCTTCGACAAAGACCCAATCTTTGGAATTAGAAATTCAAGAAAATCGCCATCTCGTTCCTGCCAGACAGCATTCTGGGCGACGGGCTGGTCGAATTTAAATTCTTCGTGGAAAGTTTGATAAGAGCTGGTCGACACAGACTTTCCGTCTTCATCGATCTTGTCTTTGAATTCACGAGAACCCGCGACAACCGCGCGGTCGCCTTGGATGCGGACTTTGACTCCATCTTTGTCGTGCTCGGGTGCAAAGGCGCGAAGCACGTACATGCGAGGAGTTTCAACCAGGGTGCTGCCGCGGTTTTGGACCTTGAAGAAGGGGTCGCCTTGCTTGTCTTGATAGCGGGCGACCTCGGTCATCTGGTTCTGTTTAAGCTCGTTGAGCTCTTTCATGTAAATTTCTTTTTGCAATCTCATCGCATCTCTTTGCGAGTTGCTGTTGATTTTGTAGTTCTCCTCAAAATGCTCGTGCTGGCGTCGCAGATTGGCGTCCTGGATTTCTTTGTTTCGCTCGAATGAAGCTTGATAGTTTTTCTGCATTTCCTTCGACTGATTTTCAAACTGTTCTTTTTGCTTCTGAGTTTGATATTTGTAAGCTTCATCCTGGCGCTTGAGCTTGGTGGTGGTGATGTCTTTTTGCTCAAGAATTTTTCTTTCACCTTCGTCGTGAACGGTGCGGATCTGCTGCTCGTTCTCGAGGTAAATTTTTTCTTGCTGATTGTGGCCGCGCTGTACTTCGTTGGTGATCTTTTGCTGGTTGTCCTGGCGCAGGCGATCAAGGCGGGCTTGGCCTTGCATCTCTTGTTTGGTGGTTTCAGTTTTGTATTTTTGTTTGACGTTGTTGAGATTGTTTTCTCCGCGCAGTTGCTCTTTGGCGATGCGGTTGTCGTTTTCCAGCTGCTGTTTTTTCAAAGTCTCAAAAGCCTGCGTTCGCTGTTTGTCCAAGGTGGCTTCGCGGCGGTCGGCTTCGGCTTGCATTGTTTTGTGATGGCGATCGTTCAGCTCGCGCAGATCCTGAGCATTCTTCTCCTGCAATTCCGCGCGCTGCTGATTGCTGGTTTCGTAAATCTTGGTGATTTCGCTGTTGGCCTGTTTTTGCACGCGGTTGATCTGCTCTTGCTGACGGCGCAAAGATTCCTGGGCGTTTTTTTGGATCTGCGACTGCTGTTCGGATTCCTTGGAATTCAACATCTTCATGCGCTCTTGAGCGGCGCGCTCGGCATCGGCCATTTGTGAATTCAAAGCTTTTTGATTTCCGTCGACATACTTTTTGTAAGTCGTCATCTCTTTCGAGCCTTGCTCTTTGGCGTTTGAGAGTTTGGCCTGATTTTCGTCTTTGATGTCGTCGACAGCCTGGCGGCCGCTTTTCTTGACGTGATTGATAGCGGCTTCGTTGTTGGATTGAATATCGGCGCGCTGTTGTTTGTAGTTGTCGCGCAGTTCGTCCAAGTCCTGCTGCTGGTTTTTCACCAGGTCACGGCGTTTTTTCTGATGTTCTTTTTGAAGCTCGTTGAGCTCTTCCGTATTGGTTCGTCTTTGGGATGAAATTTCAGAAGCCATAGCTGACTTCAGTGTATCACGAGCCTGTCAGAGGACGGAGAATCGGCCGGCGGAACTGGTCTCAGGGAGGGGAGTTTGTGCCGGGTTCAGCTGGTGCCGCCGGTGCAGGAGCCGGAGTTTCAAGCACAGCCGGAGTCGAGCCGGTCGATGAGCTTGCCGTCGGATTTGGACACGGAGGCATTTCGTTTGTGCGGCCTTTGCACATCCAGGTGTCGATGTAAGTCAGTGTTTCGCCCGCTTGCAGGTGATAGTAGCCTAGATATTGGTCGGGGTCGAGATTGCTAGGGATCTGTCGGCCCGCGGTTCCGTCGGGGTTTGTCACCTGAAGCAAAAACATGCGGTATTCGGCCTGGGCCGAAATCGCGAGGAAGCTTAGAATGAAAAACACAAACAGACGCATATCATCTCTTCGGCGAAAGAGAAGAATTTCTTAAAACCAGGTTAGGAGGCGAGGGTTGGGCTTGGATCAGCAGAGACTTGAGCTTTTCCGCGGGCGAGTCTCTCGCGATTTTGGATCCAGTGTTGGACTTTGTTTGTCAGGGGACGAGCGAAGTAAGCTTCGGCTAAAAGACAGAAGCTGAAAAGAAATGGGAAAAACACCGCGAAGCTGACGAAGAGATCGAGCTCGTAGGATCCAAATGTCGGTGGCAGCAGGTTTTGAATTGAAGGCCACAAAGACTTTTTGAAAATATGCTGCAGGGGAAGTGAGAGGATGTAAATCGAATAGCAGCGAAGTCCGATGGACGGCAGTGGGGGAGTTCTTAAAATCTTGGCGACAAAGCTGTCTTCTTTCAGAATCAGAAAGGCGAGCACGAAAAGAAAGGCGTTGGGGAACAGAAAAAGTGAAGCGAGATGCTCGCGATAGATCATCCAGGCTGCCAAGCTGATCAAGATCGAGGCATTGATGAGATTTGGAATCCTCCAACTTCCAATTTTGGTTTTGTGAAGCAGGTAAAAAAGACTGCAGCCGCCGAAAAGGAAATGGAAGTTCGCAAGCGGCGAGAAAAATACAAAGTACTGTCCCATCACTGGATCAATCTTGGATTGCAGGGGAAGCCACAAAGAAGCGATTCCAAAGCTTGCGGCCGTCAGTGCGAAAAACAGAAGCAAGGGTCTGCGTGCTGGAATCAAAAATGGAATGATCAGGTAAAAAATCTCTTCGCAAAAAAGCGACCAAGCCGAGTAATTCCAGATGTAACCGTTCTTAAAACCCAAAAATCCAAACAGCATGAAAATGTTGGCGACGGTTGCCATCAGTCCCGGCCAGATGGGTGGCCAAAGGCAAAGTAAAAGGCTGAGCCAGTAGAGCGGAAAAATCCGGACCACGCGGCGAAGGTAATGATTCGATAAAAAGTGATGCTCGTGGGTTCGTCTTTTTTCAAGCAAACCGGCTAGCAAATAACCGCTCAGCAGGAAAAATAAACGCACATAATAATTGGGATCGCCTAAAAAAGGGTAAATCCAGGACTCTTCAATGCCGGTCGGACTGAAATGATAGAGAAGGACGGTTGTTACGCCAAAGCCACGCAATCCATCCAAAGCCATATGTCTGGGGAGATGTGATGATGGGCTCTTGTCCATACGACCTTCGAAGGCCTTCAGGCGCGCGAATATTAGTGATGCTGTTCGGTTGCGGCTCGAACTGTGTTTTCCACAATGTGGAAGTAGGTTCGGACCAGCATTTCGAAAGACTCTTCATCCAGGTCTTTCAAAAAAGAAACTTTTTCGTAATAAGATTTTTTAGCAATTAATTCGGTCATGACATCTTGGACGCGCTTCATCTTGTTGAAGTCGAAGAAGTCCTTGTCGTCTTTGCCTTGGCCCATGACCTTGGCGATGGATTGATTGTCGAACAGGATGTGAATGCCCATAGCGGACTGCTTCAGCAGGGCTTCCATGCGTTCGAGACTTTTCTCTTGCGCAGATTTTGCCTGCTTTTCAGCTTTGTCCTGAGCTTTGCTATCGCTGGCGCCGCCGCCGCGATTGGCTTGATCATTTTCCTGTCCCGACACGCCACCCCTCCGTAGATTCCGTCTAAGATTCCAACTCTTCAATCCGCACTTCATCTGGCATCGTACACTGACACTGGGGGCTTCTCGTTC
>CBIHPB010000325.1:0-4331 GCA_966211485.1 uncultured Bdellovibrio sp. | reverse complement strand
CATTCCCGAACTTCAGTAGGAAATCTCCAGCCGATTTGACAACTTAAGTCGAGGGTCTCAGAATTGAAGATGGCAACTGGGGTGTCATCTTAGATGTTTTTCGGATCAAAAAAACTTATTGGGCTCGACATCGGTACGAGCACCATCAAAATGGCTGAAATGGATGTCAGCGGCAGTAAAGTGCAGCTGGTCTCCTTTGGTTTTGCACCAACTCCAGTCGGCTCGCTGAATAGCGGTGAAATTCTCAATGCAGGCGCCCTCTCAAATGCGGTGAAAGCTCTCACCTTTGAAGTGAAAACCAAAATCAAAAAAGTATCCACAGGCCTTTGGGGCACGGGTGTGATCGTGAAGAAGATCACCATTCCACGGATCGAAAAAAAGATGATCGCCGACCAGCTGCAATGGGAAGCCGAGCAGTATCTGCCATTTGATATCAATTCGATTAGTCTCGGATTTCACGTCATCAATCCCAATGCCGCAAATGAGACGATGGATATTCTGTTGATTGCGGCTCAGCATGAAATCGTCAATCAATATCGCTCGGTGGTCAGCGGCTCCGGACTTCAACTCAGTGTTTTGGATGTCAGCGGTTTTGCTGTCGCCAATCTTTTCGAAGCGAACTACGGCCGATCAGAAGAGACCATCGGCTTGATCAATATTGGATCTGGTGTGACCAACTTCGTGGTGCTCATGCAAGGCGAAGTCATCTTCTCGCGTGACGTGGCGATTGGTGGTTTCAACTTTACGAACGAAATCAGCAAAGAGATGGGCGTGACACTGCCCGAGGCCGAGTCTCTCAAGCTCAGTGCTTCAAATCGTGAAGCCGTGCCGGACGAAGTTCACAGCATTCTGTCGTCAACCAATGACATGATCACAGACGAAATTCGCAATAGTTTCGAATTCTTCGTGGGAAGCAACAACGGAGCAGCCTTCAACCGCTGTTTCGTGACAGGCGGCTCGTCTTCAGTGCCAGGACTGCTTGAAAAAGTCGGGATGGCGACAGGTGTTCAAATCGAGAAATTAAATCCATTCCTGCGTGTGAAAGCGGCCCGAAACTTCAGTGACGCTTATCTGCGACAAATTGCTCCGTTTGCATCGGTTGCGATGGGTCTTGCGATGCGGAAGGTGGGAGACTCATGATTCGCGTGAATCTCGCCAAGACAATTCCGATTGGTGCCGGTCCGGGAGCTCTCGAGGCCTCGGAAGGTATTGAGATCGGAACAAGCGATATTCAGCGCCAGGGGGTCACGCGCCTGCTGATTATGGCGATATTTCCTCTCGCTCTTTGGGGTTATGAATTTCAAAGTCTGCCCGAGCTGCGAAATAAGCTGAACTCAAAGAACGCCGTTCTGAAATCCCTGCAAGCGAAGAACGACAAAGCCAAAGGTGCCGTCGAAGAGATTACAAAATTTAAAGAAGACCAAGCCCGTCTGCAAAAGCAGATCGATACGCTGGAAGGCCTGCAAAAAGAGCGAAAACGTGAAGTGAAGATTCTCGACAATCTTCAAAAGGACATCCCTGAAAAAGTTTGGCTGACGCAGGTCGAGTTTCTGGACAGCAGTCTTCGTATCATGGGGGCCGCAACAGCTGACAGCGAGATTTCAAATTTTATGGAGAACCTCCAAAAGAGTGTCTTCTTGCGCGACGTGAAGCTGGAAAAATCGACGGAAGAGCCGACGGACAAAGGAATTCTGCGCATTTTCAGTATCGTGTGTGTGATTGATCGGCCTGTGTTCGGTGAGGTGAAAAAATGATGGCCAATATCCTCATCCGCTTGGCCAGCTTTTCATTTCAGAAGACACTCGTCTTTAGCGCGATCTTGGGCGGCATCTATTATATGATGGCCTTTGACGACGGAAGCTCGATTCAGATCAAGATCACCGAAGCCGAGAAAAAAGTAGCCGAAGCCGAATCTCTCGCCAAACGATCAGACGCGGCTTTGAAAGAAGTCGAGCAAGTGCGTGCCACGGTCGGTGCTTTGAGTGAGCAATTCAAAACGGTTTCCCAAGCTCTTCCTTCAGAAGTGCAGATGACCGATATCATCCGTACGGTTGACTTCGTTTCACGCAAGTCTGGTGTCTCGATCAAAACAAAAGAGCCAAAGCCTGTGATCAATCGAGATTATTACGAAGAAATTCCGCTCAAAATTTCTCTTGAGGGAACTTACGCCGAAATCACGACTTTCCTGTTTCTGTTGGCCAGTACCGAACGCATTATGAAGGTGAATAACTTCAGCCTGTCGCTTCCGAGAGAAAAGGCTAAGAACCTGGGGCCTGGCCGGTTGATTTTCGAAGGTCAGGTCATCAGCTATCGCTTCATCGGTGTTCAGCAACTAGAACCGGACAAAACACCGCAAAAAGGCGCCGCGCCGAAGGGTAAGAAGAAATGAAAAATCTGACGTTTTTCATTTTATTGGCGGTGTTGATCACGGGACTGGTGCGGGCGCAAACTCCGCCACCAGCTCCGAACAATCAGCCACCTCCACCGGCTGCCAACCCAGCTCCGCCACAGCTTCCGCCAGGTACGACTCAGATTCCTCCGAACGGCCAAGCGCCAATGCCACCGCCGCCACTTCCGGATCTGCCACCCGAGCCGCTTCCGACACCTCCGCCATTGGATGGCGGCCTGCCGATGCCGCCGGTTGTGGGCGGCGAGGACGATGGCGCTCCGATCATGCAGATCGATCCGGATTACAACTATGATCCGACCGGACGCCGTGATCCCTTCAAGCCCTACGGGACCTCTCAGAACACTCAGATGAGTGTGACGCCGACCAATCCGGAAAGTCCGGAGAAGCCACCGGCGCCAACGGATCCGCTTCAGATGTATGATATTTCGCAGTTCCGTCTGGTTGGAATCATCTGGCAGGTGAAAAAGCCGAAGGCCGTGGTTCGCGACCCAGTTGGAAAGATGCATTTGATTTATCGAGATACAAAAATTGGCCGGAACAATGGATTTGTGGCGTCGATTCGCGAGGGCGAAGTCCTCGTGGTCGAACCGACGATTGGCGAAAATGGCATGCCGTCGGCAATCACAAGAACCATGGCTTTGAAAAAGTAACTTTAAAAGCGAAACTGCTGAGCGCGGTTTCGATGAGGATTGGAGGAGCCGATGAATGGATTCGTAAGGCTTATACTCGTCATGGCACTGTCTCTCACGCTGGTTCGCTGCGCGACTTCGCCAGACCCAGATGACAGTCCTGCCGTTGAAAATTCGGAATTCAGTGACTTTGGCGGTGATTCATCGGGATCATCTGCTTCAACCGAGTCCGCACCAGCGGAAGCATCTTTGGAAGACGAATTGAATCAGGCCGAAGGTGCTCCTTCTCAGCAAGCCGCCGCGACGGAAGAGAAAAAGCAAGAGCCAAGCGCGCTTGAAGATGAATTCGCCCAATTCGAAAAAGAACAAACACCTCCAGCTGATCAAGTGGCCCAGCAAGAGCCACCGCCGCCAGCTGTGGTTGACACGCCAATCGAGCCACCTCCACCTGAAGTGACACCTGAAGTGGTGCCACCTCCGGTTGTCGAGACGACACCTCCGCCAGAAACAGCTCCGGCCGAGCCTGTTCAGCAAATGGCGCAGATCAAAAACATCCGCTACAAGGCCAACGACAATGGCGGAACAGTTCAGGTCGAAGCCGATCAGCCGCTGACTTACGAGACCCGTCTCAATGCGGATACAAATCAGTATGTGATCGAAATTCAAAACGCCAAACTTCCGGACAAACTGAAACGTCCTTTCAATACCAAGGATATGACAGGCGGAATCGGTTCGATCGACGCCTATCAAAACAAAGGTGCGACAACTGCACGAATCGTCGTGCAATTGCGATCTGGAGTTGCCGAGCCAACGGTTCAGGCTGAAGGAAATTCATTGCTCGTCGTTCAATCGGGCAGTGTGGCCGGCGTGGACTTGGGCGGAAGCAGTGCCGAGCCAACTAAGACAGCTGAAACTTCTGCTGTCGCTCCAGAAGAACCGCCAGCTCCATCCGTCAATGTGTCGGCATCTGAAAAGACAACCGAAGGCGAAGCTGACGACAACGATGAGGTGGCAGCAGTTCCATCTCGACGTTCGGGCACTGAGAATAAAATTCTCTCCAGCTCTTCGCTTGAAGAATTCATGGCTGGCAACACCCAGTTCTACGGAAAACCAATCTCTTTGGAAGTAACCGAGATGGACGTGCGCGAAGTCTTCAAGCTCATCGGTGAAGAGAGCGGCATCAACATGGTCCTTTCCGACGACGTCAAAGGAACGATCTCGCTCAAATTGCGTGAAGTTCCGTGGGACCAGGTCTTGATCGTCATCATGAAAGCAAAAAAGCTGGGCTACAC
>CBIHPB010000324.1:0-4338 GCA_966211485.1 uncultured Bdellovibrio sp. | reverse complement strand
ACATGCGCGTGCGCATTTCCCAGCGCATGACGTTGCACCACTGATTCATCAAGATTGGAAGATCCCGATAAGACTTCACCCACTTGGCATACATATGGCCGATGATGGTTTCGCTGGTTGGGCGAATGATCAGAGGCTCTTCCAGTTTGCCATCCGGAATCAGCTTGCCATCAGGGCCCGCTTTCAAACGGTGATGAGTGACGACCGCGCATTCTTTCGCGAAGCCTTCGACGTGCTCGGCTTCTTGTTCCAAGAAACTCAGTGGAATCAAAAGCGGGAAGTAGGCGTTCACGTGTCCCGTTTCTTTGAACTTTCCATCCAAAACTTTTTGCAGGTTCTCCCACAGTGCAAAGCCCCAGGGCTTGATCACCATGCAACCGCGCACCGGCGAGTTCTCGGCCATATCAGCGGCCTTGATGACCTCTTGATACCATTCAGGATAATTTTGGGCTCGGGTGGGATTGATGGCTGTTTGGGACATGGTGGTGACCTTTCTCAAGCTAGAAGCATTTTAGCTAAAAGCAATTTAAACTAGCACTGAGGCGCCAATGGACCAAGTCCCGAGCGGGAGTTAAACAACGAGTCAATCAAGCTGATCAGCACAGTTGACGGATCAAACACCGGCAGGCCAGAATCGCCCAAAATTTACTTTGAAAAGGGAGTCTTCATGAAGTGCTTGATCTCTGTCGGTCTGTTTTTAGTTCTGGGTTTGGTTGCTCCATCTTCTTTTGCTGCGACTTCGGCGAAAGCAAAGACGGTTGCTGCGGCAACGCCGGCTCCGACTGCTGCGCCTGCAAATGATATCAAAATGGAAATTCGCGAAACTTCAACTCACTCGGCTCAGTCGACGACCGGTATCGTCAGCACCAATTTGGCTGATATCAGCCGCAATCGCATGAACATCACGATGGATTCGATGATGACTTCAACAGCGGCTGTGAACCTGAGCTTTTCAAGCCAATCGCAAAAAGAAGAGCGTGAGAAGCTGGCGAACAAACCAAAGATGTCAGTGGATCGCAATCAGTTCGCAGTAGGTGGAACTTTCTTCTACCGACCACTGGAAGCCAAATACAATGCGTCCGTTTCTCCGGCGATGCTTTTCCAGACTGAAAAAGATGCGGTGAACACGGAAAGCACCAACGGCGTTCGCGTTGCAGCGATGGGTCTTTTCAAGCCATTGCCACGCTTGTTGTTCCAAGGTGGAGCGATTGTTTCTATACTGGGAAGCCAAACCAACACCGACGCATTGGTCGGTATGGGTTTGATGTTCTAATCCGCTGGGCGGAATTAAAAGTCCGAGAGCTTCTCGGCAGCGGCACAGATTTCCGCCGTGTAATCGAAAATTGTCGGAATTTTACCAACAGGGATCCACACGGGTCCCTTGTTGTAATCCGCGTCGTGCACGGCCTTCGGCGCGTGAAACACTTCATCCAAATG
This sequence comes from uncultured Bdellovibrio sp., assembly GCA_966211485.1. GTDB lineage: Bacteria > Bdellovibrionota > Bdellovibrionia > Bdellovibrionales > Bdellovibrionaceae > 21-14-0-10-47-8. The sequence goes on along the minus strand of CBIHPB010000324.1, from coordinate 2,901 downwards.
CCCGCGGTAAAAATGCGTGACGCAATCGTAATCGCGACCGTTCCAATGAAACTGATATTTTTTCGTCAAACGTGAGCCCCGCTCGACACGGACTTTGTAGCCGGTCTCTTCCAAGGTTTCGCGCTGTCCACAAGCCACTTCATCTTCACCGGGCTCGATGGCGCCGCCGGGAAGAAAGTAATATCGCTTGGATGTTTTGGGATCGACACCCACAAAACAAAGAATTTTTCCCTCGAAAACGCAGACGACGGAAACGCGCTCGCGCTTGAGCATTTTTGTTTCTGATTTAGAGCCGCTTACTGACACTTGAACTTCATCTCCACCGTTAAGCTTCATAATCTCGAAAACCCCAAGCTTTCACAAATGTCCTTTGCGTTGAAGGTTGAGTTTTAACATTTTAGAAAGGAATATGCCGCTTGGGTAGGGGGAATCAGTTGGCAAAACAAAAATCCAGAGAACAACCAGCAAAGAAATGGGCGCTGATCACTGGAGCTTCGGCTGGGATTGGTGAAGCCACGGCCTTTCAGCTGGCGCGCGAAGGCTTCAATTTGATTCTTGTAGCGCGGCGAAAAGAGCGATTGGTCGTTTTAAAAAAGACCCTGATGCAGAAGTTTCCCATTCAAGTGGAAACAGCCGCTCTTGACGTCACTCGGCAGGGAAAAGTGAACGAATTTGTCGCTGAATTTAAGGCCGAGCTCAAAAATCTCGAGGTTCTGGTCAACAGTGCAGGCTTGGCAAAAGGCACGGCCCCTTTCGTCAGCGCTGACACCTCGGACTGGGACGTGATGATTGACACGAATGTGAAAGGTCTTTTGTATTTCACTCGCGCCGTTCTGCCTTTTTTAGTGGCAAAAAAATCAGGCCATATCGTCAACATCGGCTCGGTTGCGGGGCGGTGGGTCTATCCGGGTGGAGCAGTCTACTGCGCCAGCAAATACGCGGTTCGAGCGATTTCGGAAGGACTGCGAATGGATTTGCTTGGGCAAAATATTCGGGTCACGAATATCGAGCCGGGCATGGTGCAAACGGAATTCAGCCTGGTCCGTTATGGAGATCCGGAAAAAGCCAAGCAGGTTTATTCAGGTATGAAGCCTTTGACAGCCTCTGATATTGCAGAGACGATTGCCTGGGTTCTCACGCGTCCGGTTCATGTCAACATTCAAGAGCTGGTCATTTATCCGACAGATCAAGCATCTGTTCGGGATGTTTATCGGAGTTAAAAATGGAAACGACTGCAGGAACTAATTTTCGAATCGAAAAAGACACCATGGGCGATGTGCAAGTCCCAGCCGATGCGCTGTGGGGAGCACAAACCCAGCGATCCATCGGCAATTTCAAGATCGGCGGCGACCGCTTCCCGCGTGAAATGATCAAAGCGCTTGGCGTTCTGAAAAAATGCGCGGCACTGACCAATCACAAGCTGGGCCTGCTTGATGCCAAGAAAACGGAATTTATCGTGAAAGCTGCGGACGAAGTGATTGCCGGAAAATTGGATGCCCACTTTCCTCTGGTGGTTTGGCAGACGGGCTCTGGAACTCAGACAAACATGAACGCCAACGAAGTGATCGCCAACCGCGCAATGACTTTGATGGGCTTGAAACTTCCCAGCAAAGACATTCACCCGAATGACGACGTCAACAAGGGCCAAAGCTCGAACGACACTTTTCCAACAGCAATGCACATTGCCGTCGCCGACCAAGTTCATCACCGATTGCTGCCGATGATGGAAAAGCTGCACAATGCGCTTTTGAAAAAACAAAACGAGTTCAAAGACATCGTGAAAATCGGTCGCACGCATTTGATGGATGCGACGCCACTGACGCTCGGCCAGGAATTTTCAGGTTATGCGAGCCAAATGCGCCACTCTTGGCAGCGCATTCACAACACCTTCCCACACATGCATGAACTGGCGATCGGTGGTACGGCGGTTGGAACGGGGTTGAATACACATCCACAGTTTCCAGTGGAAGTCGCAGCCGAGATTGCTCGTGAAACGAAAATCAAATTCACATCGGCCGAAAATAAATTCGAAGCCTTGGCGACTCATGACAGTCTTGTCGAAGTCAGCGGCGCTTTGAAATCTTTGGCGGTTTCGCTGATGAAGATCGCCAATGACATTCGCTTGCTTGGCAGCGGACCTCGTTGTGGCGTCGGTGAATTGCACCTGCCAGAGAACGAGCCGGGCTCGTCGATCATGCCGGGCAAAGTGAATCCGACTCAAAGCGAAGCGATGACCATGGTCTGCGCGCAGGTCATTGGAAATGACGTGGCGGTTTCAGTTGGCGGATCGAATGGGCACTTTGAATTGAACGTTTTCAAACCGCTGATCGTTTTCAATGTTCTGAATTCTTGCCGATTGCTGGCGGATGCTTGCGAAAGTTTCGCTGACAACTGCGTGGTGGGAATCGAGGCGAACACGGCTCAGATCAAGCGGCATCTCGACAACTCACTGATGTTGGTGACAGCCTTGAATCCACATATCGGTTACGACAAAGCAGCGTTGATTGCGAAGACGGCTCATAAAAACGGTACGACTTTGAAAGACGAAGCCGTGAAGCTGGGTCTTTTGACGGCTCAGCAGTTTGATCAGTATGTGCGTCCAGAAACTATGATCGGTCCTCTTTCAAAGTAAGTAGGACCGAGGCGAAATGCATATTCCTGAAATCCTGAAAAAAGCTGACTGGTACATGAAGTGGGGAGCGAGTGGCGACATTCGCCCTTATGTGTACGTGCGACCGGACAATAAAATTTCAAGTCCTGGAAGCCGTCACCACTCGGACTGGTTTCCAATGGAGCCGATCTACAAAAATCCGCTGGACACCAAAGAGCTGGAATTTGCCGAGCAAATTTATTTTATCGAAGGCCGTGCTTTTGGGCCGTCGAATATGGCGATGCCACGTT
>CBIHPB010000323.1:0-4354 GCA_966211485.1 uncultured Bdellovibrio sp. | reverse complement strand
ACAAGCATTCAGCTCAAAAGACTAGACCATAGTCTTGCCGCGACTTCGCTTCAATGTGAGAAATCCTTAGGTTTTTCAATGGTTTCACCGACAAAGAGAAGAGCCAAAGGTGGTCGGAATTTAGATGAGTTTACCAATTCTCTCGGCACAGTTTTTTGATAAGCACTCGCCTGACTTGGGATTTTTTTCCAAGTGGCGATCATTTTATCAATGGAGCGACCAGATTCTTCCAGTCTACGAGTGGAATGATGTCTTGTATGTCGCCTGCCTGCAACCACCGGCCAAGTTCCCACCGACCACTCAGAAAATTGTTTTTCTTCTCTGCGATCACGAATCTCTCAAACGTGTTTGGTACAGTTTTGAAGGCACCGTTGTTTATCAGCGAGCCCCTTCTCTGAACGTGGCACCTCCGGCAATTGCGGGCTCGAAGCCTTTGCTGGATCTGCCGATTTCACTGGGAGATGAAGAGCCGGCACCAACATTCTCGCTTGCCGAAAAAAAAGAACACAAAGAAGCCACTTTCTCAATTGCAGCCGAAGAATCGACAATTGAGGAGACAGCCGAAGAGCCAGTTGAATCCTTCAAACTGGATTTCGGTAACGAGGAAGAAGAAGTCTCCGATGTCGTGATTCCGACTTTGGATATGAAATCAGACGAACCGGTCGAGAGCACGATCATTGATGAAATTTCCGAAGAGATCGTGGTCGAGGAAGTCATCGAAGACGTGGCAGCGCCAGAGAAACCCATTGCTTTGGAAAGCTCGGACGATTTGAAATTGGATTTCTCTGTCGCCGTCGACGAAAAAATTGACGAGAAAACTCCGATTCCGATTCAAATTCAAGAACCAACTCCAGCACCAGCAGCTGAATCTTTGAAACCTTCTGCACAAGCCCAAGCGACTCCTGCTTTGGCAGCTAAACCTGCAGCCGCTGCGGATCCAAACGATATGTTCGCAAACATCAATGTTCCTTCGGCACCAGGTGACTCCATCACCTCACTGCTGGAAGATGGGCCTAATGAAGAAGTCGCTTTGGCTGGCCACGAATCAGCTGAAGGCGGCAGCGGAGCAGACGCTGATCTGCTCGACTTAACAGGCTCCAGCGGAACTCCAGAAACTGGAACCGGCACAGGCACTAGCACAAACCCACTAGTCTCTTTGCAGCCGATCGAGCCTCTGTCAAATGCGGCCGAGCCCACTCCAATGCCACAGCAGCAGCCAGCTGCCGTGGCCAAGTCCGTCACCCCAGCCGAAAAACGCGCAACCCCTGTCAAGACAGAAGCCGTGGCGGTGAATTCGGATGTCACTCGAATTTCAATCAACACCTTGAATTCAGTGCCACAGGAAAAAATGGATCCTTGGATGGAAAAGCTGTTCTCAGAATTGGGAGCGCACTACGAGAAATCCATGATTCTCTTAAAGTCCGGCGATCAGATCAAACCATGGAGATGGAGCAGTCAGTTTGCCCCGACCACACCTTCAATTACAAGTGTCACTCTGTTGCAGCCAAGCCCTTTTCGTATTGTGCACCGAACGCACAAACCGTTTCATGGCTATGTCGTTCCGAACGATTTGAATAACAAGTTTTTTGCTCAGTGGAACAATGCCCAGACACCCGAGCATCTGACGATTGCACCAGTGATGGTAAAGGATCATGTGATTGGAATGCTGCTTGCCATCGGCGCCAAGACTGCCGACACAAAAGCTTGCCTGCATCTGACCGAATCACTGGCCAACAGTATCGCAGCTCAAATTAAATCTGGCGAGAAGGCTGCTTAAATCAAAACTCAAGATCGACGCCGCTCCGAAATTAAACGCGGCACGGCTGTTTTCTGCGGCTAAAAAAAAGAGCCGCGGTTTACGCAGCTCTTTTTTCGATTTCAAATTTAAAATCAGTTCCTACTGTTGCGGTGTGCACTCAAGTTGATCGTCGTCGTTGTTCGGGAATGTCGCGCCACTGCCGCACACTGTATCTGAGTGGTGCTTTTCAGTGATGTTGTTGCCGTGTGGATGGAAGTTCAAAGTGTAAAGCAGGTCCCATTTTTCAGCGCCACAAGACTCGTTGTCGCCTTCGCCGCCCGGAAGAACGATCTTCACAGTCACCTTCTCTTCGTTGCAAGTCGCTGACATATCAAATACGCCGCCTTGGTATTCAACCGGACGAGTGACACCGTCAGCGATCACTTGAGAGTTGTCCAAAGAGTAGTGGTAAACACCATCCACAACTTCAGTTCGAATATTCATTGGCTGTTCCATGTTCTCGTTTTTGCACAAGAATGCGCCATTGTAATTCGGGCAAGTCGCGGCCATAGCCATTGCTGACATCAGAGTTGTCAGTCCCAGAATCATTGTTTTCATAGAGTTCTCCTTATGGTTTTTGACATCAAGCATCCTAGATGAACGGACAGGCGAAGTACAACAGATGACCTTTCGAGTCAACCTCAGGTCCAGGTCTTGTTGCCAGGAGACTCTTATTTAGACTTGAGAATGAAGGATTGTTAATATCTGCTTGATGTCATCCACCAGTGGACCGAAAAAGATCGAGCGAGATCACTACCTTTTCCGAGAAGGCGACCCTCCTGACGCGATGTACGTGATCAAGAGTGGAAAATTTGCAGTGGTCAAAACCAAAGCCACTTCGGAGATCATTCTTGCTGAAATCGGCCCCGGAGCCATGGTCGGCGAAATGGCCTTCTTCGACAACAAACCCAGATCCGCCAGTGTCAAAGCCATGAAGGACTCGGAAGTCATCGCACTTCCCTACAAAGCCCTGCACGCCCAGTTTCAAAACTTCCCCGAGTGGTGTAAGGCCATCATGCGCACGGTGAACGATCACCTCAGAAACGCCAACCAACGCATCAAGCAGCTGGAAAAAAACGAGAACACGGAAGGCGATTTGTTCCCTCCTCACACGATTACGAAGCTTGTTTCCATTCTCACTTTGGTTGGCCACAAGTACGGAAAACAAAGCGACGAAGACAAGGGCCTTGTGATCAACGGCGCACTTCTTCGCAATTACACCATCCAAATTTTCCAAGAAGCCACCCACAAGATGCAAAAGCTGATGAATGTCTTGATGGAAATGCAGCTGATGAAGGTGGAAGACATTGGCGAAGGCCGCCAGAAAATCGTTGTCTATAAGCCGGACTTTTTGTTCGCGTTTGTCGAGTGGTACAACGAATGGTTATTCAAAAAAGAATCCGAACGAGTCGTGATCCGCGAAGATGAAATCAAAATCTTGAAAGGACTTTTGCATTTTGCCAAAGTCTCGCCAAAAACTGACAAGGGCCTTAGTAAAATCAGCCTCAATCAGGTTCAAAACGATTCCATGAAAGATCTTGGCTACTTGATCAAGACAGATGAAGTGAATTCTTTGGTCGAAAAGAAAGTCGTCAGCGAACCAATTATGGAAGAAGGTGGCGGCGTTTCCGTCACCGTGCAGACGGAAGAGCTGGAAAAGATCACTCCCTTCTGGGAGATCATCTACGCTCTTGGCAAAGTCCGCCGTTAACTCGGCTTATTTTTATTCAATTTCATGATTCAAACTAATCCAGAGCGTTTCCGAGCGAAACTTTTTCTGACTGACATCGCAGGGGCAATTGATCCTCTGGCAAACGTTCATAGCGATCACCACCAAGCGTGAACACATAGACTGTGTTTGTCTTGGTGCCGTCATAAATTGGCTGACCGTAAGTCATCACAACCTTATCACCCGTTTTCGCCAGGCCATACTGCACAAGAATTTTTTCAACCTGATCGACCACTTGCTCGAGATTCGAATAGGGGCGAATGGAAAGCGTTTGCAGCCCCCAGATGATCTCCAAACGATTGAGCGTTTCAATTTGATCGGTGACGGCCACAATTCGCGCCTTCGGACGGAATCCGGAAATGATATTCGCGGTTTTCCCCGTTGACGTCAGACAGACAATCACCTTCGCATCGATTTTCATTGCAGTCAGCGAGGCACTGGCACCAATTGCCCCAGCCGGACTTAAGAATTCATTCTCAAGCGAGATCTTATTGAATTTTTCGATCTTATCTTCCACTTCAACAATAATCTCGTGCATCGTGCGGATGCATTTGAAAGGGTACTTTCCGCTCGCACTTTCCGCTGACAACATCAAAGCATCAGACCCATCCAAAACAGCGTTTGCCACATCCGTGATTTCCGCTCGCGTGGGACGAGGGTTTTCAACCATCGAATCCAGCATTTGTGTCGCCGTGATCACAGGCTTATTAAACTGGTTGGCCATGGCAATGATCTGTTTCTGAAAGCCCGGCAGACGGCTTTGACCGACTTCAACTGCCAGATCTCCGCGCGCCACCATAATGATGTCACTGAGGCGCACGATCTCT
>CBIHPB010000322.1:0-4364 GCA_966211485.1 uncultured Bdellovibrio sp. | reverse complement strand
TCTGAGTCTCTCTTCCATGCAATGACGGTATAATGTCATTTTTGACGGCATACCGTCATTCAAGAGAAGAGCCAATCACAGTAGCAGTTATCCGTTCCCTCCACATTGGTTTTCCGGAAAAGAGCGCCACGGACGGACAGAGCGCCCGGTAACCACCCCAAAATCCCTTGGAATTCTTACGTGGTAAAACGGGGGCCAATCCCCTGATCGAGCCGGCTTTAGACAAATCCCTTGTCCAAAATCCGCCTCCAGAATAAAACCCGGAGCTCTGAATTTCTGGAGTCCCCATATGAATATCCGTCTCGTCTGCATTTGGTTTGTCTGCCTGGTTTTCCAAGCTTGTTTTCACCCTGTTTTCGCCATTCCCAATTCCTTCGACTGGCGAATCACCAAAACCGAATGGTCCGCAGCTGACGAAGCGGCTTTTCAGGATTTCGTTATCCGTATTGGAACCGCTATCGAGTCTCGCCAGTGCGCAACTGTGACCCAGTGCCTGAACAGCTCGGCCAATATCTACCGTTCGACGGATCCGGCTGGATTGCTTTACAAATCAGACTGTGCGGACTTTCCGTATTTCTTGCGTGCCTATTTTGCTTGGAAAAATGAACTGCCTTTTGCGTTTACGGATGAAGTCGACTTCCGCGACCCGGCTCATGAAGCCAATCCGCCGGATCTTCGCTATTCGCGCCACGGAAACAAGGTTGTCGATCGCTACAGCCTGGCCAGCCGCACGAACTCATTTAAAAATGCTTCGATTGTGTTGAACACGCTGATTCCGGATACGGCTTCGTCGGCGAATTTCCGCATGCACTATGCAGATTCGAATACTGACACCTATCCTGTTCAAGTGACTCGTCGATCGGTACGACCTGGAACCATGATCTACGATCCAAATGGACACGTGGCGATGGTTTATAAAGTCACGGATGAAGGAAAAGTTTTGTATGTGGATGCTCATCCAGACAATTCAGTGACGTCGGGAACATTTGGCGTTCGTTTTGTTCGTTCGCATCCATCTCAGGGTGCGGGATTTAAAAACTGGCGTCCGGTCAAATTGGTCGGAGCACAGCAGGCTTCAGATGGAACTTACCGCGGTGGACAGATGGTCCTGGCCGCCAATGAGGACCTTGCGGATTATTCTTATGAGCAGTTCTTTGGCAACTCTGCCAATCGTCCTTCGGACGACCACTGGAGCGATGGCCGCTTTACGATTCTGGGCCATGAAGTCACATTCTACGAATTTATCCGTGAGCGTCTGACCACCTCAGTGGTGATGGTAGATCCGATTGCTGAATTCAAGTCATTGATCCGCGATGTGTGCAATGCTTTGAAAGACCGTGTGCCGGCCGTGCAATCGGCGATTCAAAATGGCATGCAAACGAAGGCCCATCCCGAGCGATTGCCGCTGAATATTTATGGCGCCAGTGGCGAGTGGGAAGAGTACTCGACTCCGGGTCGAGATGCGCAGCTGAAGGTGCAATTCAATGATTTGATTCTGCAATCCGCTGATTTGATGCGCCGATGGAAAGCCGGCGATTCGCGTTTGAGCTATCAGGGCACTGATCTGGCAACGGATCTGGAAGACGCCTATTCGAATGAAGCGATGAGCTGCCGTTTGGCCTATGTGAATTCTCAAGGTCGCAGTGTGGGATTGAATCTGGAAGAAATCCGTATGCGTCTGTTCAAATTGTCATTCGATCCTTATCACTGCATCGAACACCGCTGGGGAGCTGTCACATCCGCAGAACTGGCATCATGCACCGATGGACAAAATAAAAATCTGTGGTACGAGCGCGAACAGCGTTTGCGCAATCAACACATCCGTCAGTACGAGCACCGCATGGATTTCACGCTGGATGAATTGCTTCAGCCGTTTCCAGGCAATGGAACCGACACACCACCAGATGTGGACGTGGTGAAATTCCTCGAAACGACTCGCGACTAACCGGCAAAGAAAAAACAAACTGCATCAATTTGTATTTCATCGAGAGATTCTTGGTGAAAGATTGCTTCTTTACAGAGAGCGGGTCATTTCGACCACTTCGCTTGCTCGTGCCTCTTCTCCTGTTCAAAATTTTTGAAACAGGAGAAATCAATGCGAATGAATCGAATCAGTGTCCTGAAGCGTTATGCTTCTTGTGCGGGAATTTTTTTGTTTCTTGGCCTGTCTATGGGCTGCGCTCAAAGCTCAAGCGAATCAGCACCGACCGCGGCCTGCGTGAAGGCACAAGATACAAGTTTGGCCTTCCAGGCGGTTAGCGCTCAAGTTGATCTTCAAGAGACAAACGGCAGATATGAATTGCTGGTCAAATTGACCAACCCTCGTTTGGATTCCTCAAGTTTGAAACAAGCTTTGCGAGCTGTGGCCTCTCACACAGATTTGAAACTGCAAATGCTCAATGACGATCGAATGTTGGTTGAGTTTTCCAAAGACTCGGCGGCCAAAGCCGTGATCGAGCAGTTTATCACCGATAGAAAAATCTTGGCGCTTGAACAAGATCAGCACACCTTCGGGCTGGATGATATCTCGCCTGAAGATGATATTTCATCTGCGACGGCGACGGACCTCACACCTCCGGTCAGTTTGACGTTGCCACCGGCAAATCCTGCGGTTGGAAGGGAAATGATTGTTGCGATCATCGATACCGGTGTTGATTACAACCACAAAGATCTCGCGCCGTTTATGTGGAAGAATGAAAAAGAGATCGCTGGCAATGGTATCGACGATGATGGAAACGGATTGGTCGATGACGTTTACGGTTGGGATTTCGTCAACAACGACAGTCAACCGATGGCTGACGATACAAAGTCTTACCACGGGACCCATGTCGCCGGAATTGTGAAGCAAGCGGCATTGTTGGCCGGAAATGGTGTGAATTTGAAGATCATGGCTTTGAAGTATTTGGACTCAAGTGCTTCGGGCCGCACCAGCAACGCCATTCGCGCCATCGATTACGCGATCAAAAACGGCGCGAAAATCATGAACAACAGCTGGGGCTCATTCGGATATTCGGCGGCATTGAATGAGGCATTGGAGCGGGCTCGTCAGGCCGGCATTCTGTTTCCAGCAGCGGCGGGTAACGGAGATTCGAACGGTGTAGGCATCAATATCGATTCGCGAGTGTTCTATCCGGCAGCGTTCGGGCATGACAATGTAATTTCGGTGGCTGCTTCCACCAGCAGTGGAACATTGGCCGGCTGGTCGAATTACGGAGCAAAGAACGTGGATCTGGCAGCACCCGGCGTGAGCATTTTGTCAGCGCGAAATGGAAACACCTATGCGCGATTGACGGGAACTTCGATGGCCACACCTTATGTGTCAGGAGTGGCTGCAATGTTGTGGGCCAAGCGCCCGGATCTGAGTGTGAATGAAATCCGCAAGATTTTGTTTGCAACGGTGACACCTGGAAATAGTTTTGCTGGAAAGATGACGACCGGTGGAAATATCAATTGGGAAGCGGCTTTGCAAAAAGCCGGTGAATATCAGCACGATCCCAACGATAAGGGGGTCACCGAGATCGTGCCTCAAGAAAGTCAGTGCACAAATTAAGAATTAAACCTTACTGTCCATCGCCGATATTTTCATCGACTCCGTCTCCGCTGGTATCATCCGGCGGAACGGAAGGTGCGGCTTCAACAATCTTTTTAATCACCGAGTAAAGTGGCGTGCCCTTTACAGATGATCGACGAGCCGCTGCGGCCCAAGAACTTGGCGGCGGCCCGCTGCTGACATTCCAATCTTCCGCATTGATGTCGGCATCGCCAATAGCAAGAGCTTGAGCATCTGGCGCGAACGTCCAGATGAAGTCAGGATGTGTGCGAGTGTACCATTCGCCACCGATCACCCGGTACTGATCATCCAATTCGAGATCATAAACATAGCGAACGGTTTTGGTGCGTCCCTTCACCTGAATGCGGTGATTGGCATTGGCTTCGTTCATATGTGTCACATCCATCGTGATGCCAACCACATATTTGGTGCCGGGGGCACGGTAGCGTTTGAATTTGTCGATGGTAAACCGCTCGACAGGCACAATGGCAGATTGCAGATTGGTCGTTTGCTGGAATGTTTGTGGATTGAAATAGATTCCGTCATAACTGACGACGGAAAAGTTCCAAACCTGCGAGTCAAAAGTCGCATCCATGACAAAGCTTCGGTTGTTCATGCCGATTTGATTTGTGGCTGTCAGGAAAAATGTCGCCGGATTGTTGTCGAAACACTCGGGATCGACGATGCGGCCGGTCTCATCGCGGGCTGGCACATGTTCGCAGCGGAATCCCAAAAAGCGAGTCGGCACATCGGCGCGGGCCCACAGCATGGAGATCAGAGCTTTGACATCACTTTGGTAAAATCGAATGGCGCC
>CBIHPB010000321.1:0-4396 GCA_966211485.1 uncultured Bdellovibrio sp. | reverse complement strand
TTGTTAACGGTTATTGGTCATCTAGGGGGGAAACAGATGAACGCGACCGACCTTCCGTTCTACAAGTTATTTTTGCTCTATCAGAAAAGTTCAATCTTGAACAAATCGACCGAGTTCAAACACGAACAATCGACGGAACGCTCACACATTCCTGATGAAGCGGAAGCCGCTTCTCATGATCTTTCGACGTCACTGTCGATTCATTTGCACGAACGCGATCGCATGGTTCTGTTCCAAATCGATCGTGCCTTGGGCAAATTGGAAGACGGGACTTACGGCCAATGTGAAAGCTGCGGCGAAGTCATCGGCACCGGTCGTCTGAAAGCCAGCCCGTTCACAACCCTGTGCATCGCTTGCAAAGAAGAGCAAGAAGATCCACGCAACTTCCTTCAGTAATTATTTCTCCATTTGAATGAATACTTTCTCATGGAGAGAGGTCCGCTGACATGGACGTCAGCCTTTTTATCTAAATCTATTTTGCTGCCGCTGGCGTTTGATTTGCGCTACCCGCCCACAAAGACTGATCTGAAAAGCTACGCTTCAAGTAGCTGTCATCTTCACAGACACCAATAACTCGACCCGCATCCGCCACAGGTCCATATGATTTTTTGGGAGCGGCCTGGTCAATCGAAGGCATCTTATATTTCATCATCAGGTCTCGGATTTTCTTTTCCGTTTGCTCGTTGCATTGCTGATTTTCGGTCAAAGCATCGGCCAAAGACCGGCAAAGCTGGGAAATCGCCTTCATCTCTTTGTCTTGAACCTTGTTTTTCACAAAGCACCGGCCATTTTTGTAGTCGAGTTCGTACACGGTATAAACGGGCTCGGCTGAACCCATCAGCTTTTCTTTGAGAAAAAGTTTTCTAGCTTTTCCCTCAGAGTCGACTTCGACCCGGTCTAACATGTTCTGATTGAAAAATTGCCGAGCCGACTCTTTTGAAAATCCTTTTGCTTTAAAGCCATAGCCTTTAGCGGATTTTTCCATCGTGAATTGCTCGTCTCCACCCTTGTTTAGAGCGACCGATTTTCCGTTCGGCGAGATATCCAGATATTCTGTCGAGCAAAGGCTGTCTTCAGCTGCCAAAGCGGCTTTCACACCCAAAAGAGAAAAACAAATCATCGCGGCTTGAACAACGTTTCTCATAAATCCTCCATGCTCGCTTTCAGAATACATGAAAATTCTCTACTCTGTCACAGCGGACGTCTGACAATTTGTCATGGAAACCGCATAACCAGGGAATCCCGTGACTTGAAGGCCGCAAACCTCGACCATCAGCTTGCTATTTTCGTAGTAAATATTGCGAACAACCCTCGTCGGCGGCTTGCTGGCACAGCCAACTAAGGCAAAAAGGCATAGAAAAAACAAAAATCGCATTTGCCACCTCGTTATATTGAATCCAGTCTTCCGCTGAATACACTGTGTGTCCACAAATTCGGGCACGAAGGTCTCGGTTTTCCCTCTGAGAACCAAGCCCAAAGACCTCTGTTTTCCACTCTGAAAGCTCGACTAAAGCAGCTAAATATCGGGATTTGCCGTTCTAGACGTTTTTTATTTAAAGCCCAAGCAAAAGCGCGCCGAAAAATTTCATACGGAGCAACCCTTTCACCGCGCGACTGGCGGAGGAGCTGTATGAGTTTTGACGACAAAGTTTCAGAAATACCCGCAACATTGCCAATGCTACCTGTACGGGACATCGTTGTATTCCCTTACATGATCCTGCCCTTGTTCGTAGGACGTGAAGCATCCATCCGCTCTGTTGAAGATGCACTTTCCAAAAACCGCCTGATCTTTCTGGCTTCCCAGAAAGAGATCACCGAAGAGAACCCAACTCCGGATACGATCTATCAAACAGGCACTATCGCAAAGATTATGCGCATGCGAAAGCTTTCCGACGGTCGAGTGAAAATCTTGATCCAGGGTGAAGCCAAAGGTCGCATCAAGTCTTACGTCAAAACATCTCCGTCTTTCGAAGTTTCAGTCGAGAAAATCGACGACGCTTCAACAACCACTCCGGGGGTTGAATTCGAAGCTCTGATTCGTACAGCTAAAGAACATATCGAAAAGATCATTGCTCTGGGCCGCGTCCTCTCTCCAGATATCTTGCTGGTTTTGGACGATGTCACTGATCCAGGTAAGCTTGCTGACTTGATCGCCAGCAACCTGGGAATCAAAGTTCCTGATGCTCAGAAGGTTCTGGAAACAACAGACCATAAAGAGCGTCTGAAATTGGTGAACGAAATCCTGGCTGCTGAATTGGAAGTTCTGCAAATGCAGGCGAAGATTCGCACTCAGGCCAAAGATGAAATGTCGAAGTCCCAGCGTGAATACTTCTTGCGCGAGCAAATGCGCGCTATAAAGAGTGAGTTGGGAGAAAACGACTCCAAGTCTGAAGAGATGGAAGAACTTCGCGAGAAAGTTCACAACGCTGGAATGCCTCCAGCTGTCGAGACCGAAGCCCTGAAACAGCTGGCTCGTCTCGAGCGTATGCACCCAGATGCTTCAGAAGCATCAATGGTTCGCACATATCTTGATTGGATGGTGGATCTGCCTTGGAATAAGAAAACCGAGGACATGATCGATCTGAAGAACGCAAAAGAAATCCTGGATGAAGATCACTACGATCTGCAAAAGGCGAAAGACCGTATCCTGGAATTCCTGGCCGTTCGCAAATTGAAAAACAATATGAAGGGACCAATCCTTTGCTTCTGCGGCCCTCCAGGTGTTGGTAAAACATCTCTGGGTAAATCCATCGCTCGTGCGATGGGACGCGAATACTTCCGTATCGCTTTGGGCGGCGTGAAGGATGAAGCTGAAATCCGCGGTCACCGCCGTACTTATGTCGGCGCGATGCCAGGTAAAGTGGTTGCAGCTCTTCGCCAAGTAAAGACAAACAATCCAGTCATCGTTCTTGATGAGATCGACAAATTGGGTAGTGACTTCCGAGGTGACCCATCAGCAGCGATGCTGGAGGTCCTGGATCCAGAACAAAATGCGACTTTCCGTGATAACTATTTGAATGTCGATTTCGATCTTTCAAATGTGCTCTTCATCGCGACGGCGAACGTTCTTGAGAACATTCCGCCAGCACTGCGCGATCGTATGGAACTGTTGCAGATTTCTGGTTACACAGAAAACGACAAGCTGTTGATCACGAAGAAACATCTGATCGATCGCCAAATCGAAGCCAATGGTATCACGAAAGAAAACATCAAGTTCACCGACGAAGGTATCCAGTATCTGATTTCACACTACACCCGTGAAGCAGGTCTTCGTAACCTCGAGCGCGAAGTCGGCTCTATTTGCCGAAAAGTAGCTAAGATGGTTGTGATGGGCGAAACCAAGTTCCAAGAGGTGAATCCAACGACAGTTCCAGAATTGATGGGTCCTCCACGCTATCTGCGTGACGAGAAACTTGCCGATTCACAAGTCGGTGTTGTGACAGGTCTTGCCTGGACACAAGCTGGCGGCGAAGTTCTGTATGTGGAGGCTTTGAAGTACAAAGGAAAAGGCGGTCTTGTTCTCACGGGCCAATTGGGCGACGTGATGAAAGAGTCTGCTCACGCAGCGATGGCTTATGCCCGCGCTCACACGGAAGAGCTTGGAATTCCACAAGACTACTTCGAAAAGTGGGACACTCATATCCACTTGCCAGCAGGCGCCATCCCTAAAGACGGTCCTTCTGCGGGTGTAACGATGACGACTGCACTTCTGTCACTGATGACAGACATGCCAGTTCGCCACGATATCGCGATGACAGGTGAAGTGACCCTTCAGGGCCGCGTTCTCCCAGTCGGCGGAATCCGTGAGAAGTGCTTGGCAGCTTTGTCTCAAGGAATCAAAGACGTGATCATCCCTCTGGCCAATCAGAAAGATCTGTCTGACATTCCAGCAGAGTTCAAAAATAAAATGAATTTCATCTGTGTCGAAAATCTGGATGAAGTTTTCGCGGTGGCTTTCGATAAAGAAGGCAAATCCGGCAAGAAAACAGCAACCGGCAAAGTCGGCAAAAAAGGAAAGGGCTCGGCCGCTGCTTCTGCAGCCTAAAAAAGGCGCCTGGCTACTTTCCTCTAAGCGCTGTGTCGAAACGGCGCTTGGAAAACTGACCTCCCTGAAGCAAAAAACCCAGGCTACAAACCTGGGTTTTTTCTTTTGAACTAAGTAAGAGCGACCCCACGATCACCGTCAACCCTGACTTTCTCCACACGAATTACAAATCCGTAGCACAGATATCAAAACCAACTTAAGCCCGGGAAACATGATCTAAAATCAACACAGTCAAAGAAAGAATCTCAAGCACAAGAAGATAAATCTCCAAACGCTCTCGAGTTCCCTTTGAAAACGGCCGATATGCCCTATGTAGCTTGTACATAAAACCTCCTCTCTCGCGGAGAGGAG
>CBIHPB010000320.1:0-4398 GCA_966211485.1 uncultured Bdellovibrio sp. | reverse complement strand
ATGCGGCCGTCTTTGTTTTTATCCACGCCCGAGTTTCCAGCCGCGTAGATGATCAGCATATCTGGGTGATCCCACATATATTGATCCACTTGCTGCGCCATTGCCTCGTATGAACCAAACAGGTCTTCACGAGCCGCACCCCAAGAGTTGGTGTGAATACGAGCACCATTGTCGTAGGCGCTTTGGAAAAGTGTATTCAAACGCTGAGGCACCGTCAGATTGTTGATGATTGGTGACCACATTCCCTCTGGAACGATGTTCGCTTCAAAAGCGGCACCTTTCAGCAGTCCACCGGATGGAGTTCCACGACCCAGAACTGATCCCGCCACGTGTGTTCCGTGACCCATTGGATCGCCCCAGTTTCCGTTGGAACCAATACCGAATGCGAAACCTTTCACGATCGCGCCTTGGAAATCAGTTGTCATGGTCGCCATGTCACCAGTGTCGAGACCTGTGTCCGCCATACCGACAACTTGTCCAGCACCGTGGTAGCCTTGCGCCCAGATGGCGTCCATGTTCATGACTTTTGTTCCGGTTTCGAAACCCGTGATATCAGAATAATCACCAGGAGATTGAGGCTCGACATCCTGAGCATCTTCCAAAGTCATGTGCATTGGTTCCAGCTTCACAAGTTCTTGCACGAACTCGACACCTGGCATTTCAGCCAAGTTTGCGAGCAGCGTTTGTTGTCCGCGAATCGCCAGGGATTTTCCGCCCTGATCGATCACAGTCAATTGTGGATCCAAAGCTTGTAGATTTGTCAGCACTCGAGCAGCATCAGCCACTGTGAATGTTGAGATATTGATGTTGATGGATTTGCCGCGAGAGAAAACGCTGAGAGCTGGCAAGTTGCCAGAGATCTTCATCGCTCCTTTATATGGAACGAAGGCGTTGACCTTTCCGTTTTGTGCGAAAGCTGTCAGTTGAGCAGCTGAAGCGCGAACGATCAAAGCGTCGTCTGGCATGTAGCGGAAGATTTGCATCCCTTGTGCTTGCAACGCGCGCTTGTCAGCTTCCGTGACCAAGCCTTTGAATTGCAAAACGTAATCAGCTGAGACGTGATCGAATGCGAGATTCGATTGTGCAACTGATTTTGGATCGATGCTTCCGGTTTGGAAATGCAACAAGCTTCCCGCTTGAGCAAGAGCTCCAACCAACAGCAAGACAGTGGTTGAGAAAAACTTCATAGGTCCCCTCCCTAGTTTAAAAACACCTTTCGATTTTTGAGTTTCGGTGTTTCGGCTTAAAATCAGAGCACCAAAGAAATCGGATATAAAGAGATTTTTAATAAAAAAGTTTCGATGGCAGAAATCGAATATTTCAATGCATTTGCCGATTTGACGACGTTTATGCGATGCTCGCTAAAGCAGCAGGTCCGTGTGCACGCAAAAGTTCTTCGCGCAGACTTTGATTCATCTTATCTTTGAGCTGAGGATCTTTTTTTAGGATTTCAAACGCAGCATTGCGCGCTTCTTCGAGAATCTTAAAATCTCTGACAAGATTTGCCATCTGGAAACCTGGAAGTCCGGACTGACGCGTCCCGAGAAATTCTCCGGGACCTCGCATCTCGAGATCGAACTCGGCGATTTTAAACCCATCGGTGGTTTCTTCCATCATGCGTGTGCGCGCCCGGGCCTCTTCACTGACCGCATGGCCCATCAGTAAAATGCAATAGGATTTATGAGAGCCCCGGCCCACGCGGCCTCTGAGCTGATGCAACTGGGAGAGACCGAAACGTTCCGCATGTTCAATGATCATGATGTTGGCATTTGGAACGTCAACACCGACTTCGATCACGGTGGTGCTGACCAGAATTTGAATTTCGTTTTTGCGGAAAAGATCCATGACCTGATCTTTTTCTGCGGGCTTCATTTTTCCGTGCAAAAGCCCCATTTTCACATCAGGAAATTGCGCTTTCAGTTTGTCGAATTCTTCGACCGCATTTTTGAGATCGATTTTTTCGGACTCTTCGACCAAGGGATAAACCACGTAGGCTTGCCGGCCTTTGGTGATTTGCTCGCGCATAAATTTCAGAGCATCGGGTCGTTTGTTTTCAAAAACTGAGCGTGTTTGAATCGGGCTTCGGCCCGGCGGCATCTCATCGATCACCGAAACTTCCAGATCTCCATAGACAGTCATGGCGAGCGTTCTTGGAATTGGAGTTGCCGTCATCACTAAGAAATGGGGCGAGATGCCTTTGCTCTTCAGGCGGCCGCGCTGTTCGACGCCAAAGCGGTGCTGCTCGTCGATAATGACCAAGGCGAGATTTTGGAACTGCACCCAATCTTCAATCAAAGCGTGGGTTCCGATCAAGAGATTGATTTTTCCTTGATGCAGATCTTCGAGGATTTTATTGCGCTCGGAGGTTTTTGTTTTTCCAGTTAGCAAGGCGACGGTCAGACCGATCGGCTCCAAGAATCTCTGGGCGTTCTTGAAATGCTGCTCGGCCAGGATTTCAGTAGGCACCATCATGCAGGATTGGTAGCCGTTATCAGCCGTCAGCGCTGCTGCGAGGAACGCCACCAATGTTTTTCCGCTTCCGACATCTCCTTGCACCAGGCGATGCATAGGATGTGGCTTGATGAGATCGCCTTTGATTTGTTCGAAAGATCTTTTTTGAGCGCCCGTCATTTCGAACGGAAGTTTGCCAAGCAGATCATTCACCAGTTTTGTTTTAGGCTCGAGCGGAATTCCTGGTTCGCGCTGAAGGCCGACTTTTTTGGCGGCCAAGTAAAGCTCAAGCCAGAAAAATTCTTCGAAGATAATTCGCCGATGCGCGGGCGAGCGCAGTTCAGTCAAAGCCTGCGAAAGATCTGGTGATGGTTTGTGCAACATCTCAAGTGCGGCCTGACGAGTGATCAGATCATAGGTCTTCATCAGCTCGGGCGAGAAAAGCTCTTTTCGCCAGCCGCCCTTTGGCAGCTGATCCATTGCGAGCCTGATCATTCGTAGCATTTTCGCCGAGGTCAGATTTTCAATTTCTGTGTAGATCGGAACCAGGATGTCTTGGATTTCTTCAGCCTCGTTGAATTCTTTGATTTCCGGGTGATGAAATTCCATGCGGCCGCGGTAGTCGATCACTTTACCGGTGATGCGGACCTCGGTTCCTGGCGTGAATCTTTCGAAGTAGCCTTTGTACGGCACGCGGAAATACTTGCAGTGAATTTGGCCCGAGCTATCCCGGATCACGATGTCGTAGATTTTTCGATGTGACCGGCCCATTTGGATGCCGTTCACTTTCACGATAAAAGCGCGCAGGCTGACCACGTCGTTGAGTTTCAGGCTTGCGATATTGCGGGCGGCCCGGCGGTCTTCGAAGGCGCGCGGATAGTACTCGAGCAGATCTCCGATCGAGTAGATATTCCGCTTGGCCAGAAGCTCGGCGAGCTTGGGACCAACCCCTTTGATGTACTGGACATTCGTCCCTAACTCCAATGACATGGCGCCCGATATGCCACCAAAAGTTTAATTTTTTGTCAAATGACTCGACATTAGGTTGTCTGATTTTGAGAACATATGACCAAAGCGCTTCCAGCATGGCAAAATAAGGGAATGGATAATACAGGATTTTTCAAAGTTCGCATCAGCAGTTTGATTCCGGGAAAACCTCTGACATTTGATCTGCACCTTCGAATCAACAATCAAAATATCGTCTACGTGCGCGCTGGCGACCGTCTGGAAAAAGACAAAATCACAGCCCTGCAAAGCCGCGACACCGGAAATCACTTTTTGGTGAAAGAAGACGACCGCAAAGCATTTAAGACCTACGTTCATGATCAGCTGATTTCTGACGATTTGAACGTGCGTGAAAAAGCTGTGCTGTTGCGCGAATCTTCGATGACATTGGTGGAAGAACTTTTCGAGCATCCCGATGTGAATAAGGCATTAGATGGCTCGCGCCCCATTATCACGCAATTTGTGGAGTTTATGGAGGCCGAACCCGAGGCCATGGGACATCTGATCTCTTTGTCTGGACATGACTTCTACACTTACAACCATTCGCTGGATGTGGCGATTTACTCGCTGGGTTTGGCTGAAGCAGTTAGCTACAACAAACGCGAGCTGGAAGAAATGGGTATCGGCGCCCTTTTCCACGATGTGGGTAAGCGCCAGATCAGTTTGGATATTTTGTGCAAAAAAGGCGGCCTCTCTGACGCCGAATGGTCGCAGATGCAAAAGCACACCCAGTACGGGCTTGTGATCTTGAATCAAAATCACAATGTGTCCGACGCTGTGAAGGCGGCTTGTTTCGAGCACCATGAATCTTGGAGCGGAAACGGTTATCCGCAAAACTTGTCCGGTCAAGAGATCCACCCGTTTGCGCGGATTGTGGCGATCACGGACACTTATGATGCGATGACGACTCAGCGTTCGTACAACGTTCCGATGAAGCCATTC
>CBIHPB010000319.1:0-4470 GCA_966211485.1 uncultured Bdellovibrio sp. | reverse complement strand
CCTCAAGACACAAATGTGGTTGGGAGATTTTGGCAGGCCAGTTTTAAGGCGCAGTCCATGAAAAGACTTGGGCTTCGCCCTTGCGGATCTGGTCGCCCACGAAAATAACTGTGCGCGAATCCGCCAAGAAGTAAAACTCTGATACGTTGGCGGCTGTGTGCGCCGGTGCCGTGACTTGGTAAGCCGGTTTTCCATCCAACGTCAAATAAAACAAATTTAAGTTTTGCTGCACCAGAATTTTCCGTCCATCGTCTGAAATTTTCATCTGGATTCGGCCTACCATGCCGCTAGTAATGGCTTTCGATCGCCGGATCATGGGTGGCGGTCCGGCTGGCCGCGTGTTCATGTATTTTAAAAACTTACTCGAAAATGCAGACACCTTGCTGGTTGAGGGAGCCGAGAAAAATCGGTCCACACCTGCGGCAACGATGCGAAATGAGCCGGTCTCGAACTAAGAGAATTAAAACCATCGCCGTCGCGCTTACTGAGTTGGCATTTTCTTGACGAAATTGTCGGCTGTTGCGACGGACTTGTGCAGGTCTCGAATCAGATTTTCGATTTCCGTTTGAATCAGCCGATTGTCGGCTCGGGATGCGTTGAGAGATTTCGCGTCCAGGCTGTATTTCAGATAATGAATCTGATCATTGAATTTCGTCAGGACCGGAACCATCTTTTCCTCGACGGCCTTAAATTGCGTCTCCATCACGGCATAGTTGGCCCGCGATTCCGTCAAGCTTTGCCGGCTTTGAGTCTTCAACGAGACCGTGTCGATCTTGCCAATCTCTTGTTCCCAGTCGTTGAACAGGTTTTCAGCCAATGGCTGCGTGCTTTTGATGCTGTCTTGAACTTCGTTGGCCTTTTTAACTGCGTCCTCGTAAGAGAACTTCAGCGTGCGATATTTTTTCTCAAGATCTTTACTGTTGTTTCCATAGAACGACTTGAGACTGTCCAAGGCGACCTGAAATGATTTTTCAGCTTCTTTTTGATCGTCCCGAGCATCGATGACACGATCCTTCAAAAGATCTTTTCGCTGAACACCGACCATTTCCGATGTGTTGACGGTTGAACTGCCGGTCATTCGTTCGATCGAGCTTCGGCAGCCTGTGAGTGAGAGAAGGATGAGGATTGGGAGTAGGATTTGCTTTTTCATACAAACGATTCTGCGCCTTTTACCCAGGCTGTATATTTTATTTCTTCAGAGCCCCGAGTAAAAATGCGAGAAATCATCTTCAATCACAGGCACCTATGTCTGGGATCACAATTGATCCGAAGCGAAACGCTGGAGAGCAAAGCCAGCCATGGCTTTCGCCGGGCTTTGGCGGGCCTGAAGGGGTGCCAAAGTCACAGAATCTGCAAGATAAATTGACAGAGCCTCATGGTCCATTTTGTGTCATCCCCATGCTAGGGTGCGAATGAACCTCAAATCAAGAGCTGGAATGCTCTATGCATTTACCTTCAGGCAAGAACGAGTCTCTCGAGTTTGTATCAAGGTGAGACAGCCATTTTTTTGAATGCGCTTCGGGGCGTTTTTGAAGGGGATGAACAATGATCCGCCAAATACTCAACCAAGAAAAAGGATCTTCTCTTGTTCAAGTGATGATCGCGGCCGGCCTGACCGGTGTGGTGATGACAGCGATGACTTCGATGTTCATGACCCAGAACAAGCAATCCAGCCATCTCCAAAACAAAGCGGATGCGATCAATGTGCAGACTCTTTTGAATTCGGCGATGATGAGCGATGAGTTCTGCTCTTGCAATTTTGGCTCTGTGATTTTGGGTTCAGAGAAAAAAATGAAATTATCAGCTTTGAAGCTTGGTTGCTCGGACCCCAACAGTGAAATGCTCAATACAGATAAGCCGGTTTCGCAGGGCAGTCAGCTGATTGTCGAAAATATTCAGCTCGAGAATGTCCGAAATGTAAATGCCGGAGTCGATTACTATATGGATCTGGTCATCTCGTTTAAAAACTCTCTGCTTGGCAATCCGGTTAAACCCGTCCGAGTCAGCTTTTTTGGCAGTGTGAAGCCAGGCACCTTGAAAGTGCAAAGCTGCCGTCCGCAGGCAACCGCCGTCATTCGAGATATGTGCCAATCAATGGGTGGCAATTACAATCCGATCAACGGACGTTGCTCGATGCCGCCGCCTCAGGTGATCGTTCAGCAAGTGATGATTCCAGTGGCCTACGGTTCACAGGCTCCGCAATCATCAAATCCGACGATGCAAGGATCTTCAGTGGCAGCTTCGGCCGCCTCAGCAGCCGGGGCCGGCGCGAACTGCGCACCGATCATCATCTCGGCTGATCCAAGCCCGCGAAGCCCAAGCACGGTCACAAAAACAGTCACGCAAACAAATGAACAAGATCCGTGTGCAACGGCCAGTGGAATCGATGCTGTTTACTGCCAAAAATTAGGCCGCATGCCGGATGAAGCTGGAAAAGCTTGGTGGCTTGAGCAGGTCTCTTCGGGCCGAATCACCATGTCACAGGCGGAAGCCGGAATTGCCAATTCCAGCGAAGCGGCCATCTTGAATGCGGCGAAAGCAGCCGGACTGAATATTCGAAGCGTGAATGAAATCTCTGGCCAAGTGGATACGAACGTCATGGAGATCGATCGCGCCAGTGCTGAAAACGGAGTGAGCCGCGCGCAAATCGTCGAGTACACCAAAGGCACTTTAACGAACGATCCAAATGTGAAAGCTGTGAACGATCTCTATCAAGACATTGCCGGACGACAAGCTGACGCCGCCGGAGCTGCCTGGTGGCTTCAGCAAATCCAGGCTGGCAATGCAACACTCGACGACCTCAAAAAGGGCCTTCAAGGCGAAGTCGCCGGCCGTAAGAACTAGAGCCATTTTTATCACCTCGCAGATCCGCCATATCTGGCGCACCTGAAGAGCTCGCTCGATTCAATGGTCTAAGTGTCAAAAATATATATTTATATCTGAATTCCTGTCTGCATATAATTTTTTGCAGAGGGGTCAGTGATCAATGCCGAATTCAGCTAGAAGAAGCTTTCTCAAGCTCGCCGTTGCAACGACTGGAGTTTATGTCGTCGGACAAGCCGTTAAGTCTTTGGATGGAAGCCTGGTCGCTGGTGCGAAGGGGTGCTTCTGGTATACGTCCTTTGCAGCACCTGAATATGCCTGTGGCAACGTCGGCATGAGCCTTCCTCCGCCACCCACACCTTGCAGCCTTGGCGATACTTACGGTGGATGCGATATTGGCTCACCTGGAATTATCACCGAAATGGAGTGCCTATGTTATTAGCGTTGCTGATCACAGCCGGCCTTTCACAAAGCTATGCCGCCGACAAACCTGCGGACGATTATGTTGGGAACATGATCAAGATGCATGGCCTTGAAGCCAACATGCGCCGGGAAATCATCATTCGACGGAGCCAAAATCAAGCCGCCAAACCATCCGTGGTCACACGTGAGCAGCTGGAGAAAACAAAGAAGACCGACGATGACATTCTGATAAAGCTGCAGACTGTGTATCGGAAAAAACTGGAACGCGATTTTACAAAAGAAGAAATCGCTTACCTCAAACAATTGTACACCAGCAGTGTTTTCGTAAAATTGCAGAAATTTAATCAGTCAGTTTTTCATTCCGACGAAGCGCGCGCTTTGATCAGCGCTGAAATTAAAAAATAACTTCAGCGCCTTCACTTCGGTGAATTTCTTCTTAAGTCTCAACAAGCACCGCCTTTGCAAAGCGCTAGCACCAGTTCAAACTTCTCAAAGAAAGGAAGAAGGAATGAGAATTCAGAATTGGTTCGGTGGATCAAAAGGGGCATTTTTATTTTTACTCTCGGCTTTTGTGGCGATAACAACCCGTGCGGCTGTTCCCATCAAGAGGCTGAGCGCCGACATGTATTTCAATCCTGTTGCGCAGCACGCAACCGAAGTCGAGCCTGATTCATTCTCATCTGGAAATACAATTGTCAGCGCCTTTCAAGTCGCACGATTCTTCGATGGCGGAGGCACCAATGTTGGCTTTGCCACCTCTCGCGATGCCGGTCAAAACTGGGTTCAAGGTGTCTTGCCAGGGATCACCACCGCTGAAGGAGGCGCCTTTGACCGAGCCTCGGATGCATCTGTGGCGTTTGATGCAGCTCACGGAGTTTGGCTGATCGTTTCTTTAGCCCTCAACAACACTCCGGCCGTGCATGGAGAAGCCGTCGTTGTCAGCCGCTCTTTTGATCAAGGTCTCACCTGGAGCAATCCCGTGCTGATCAGTCGGGAAGGGCAGTCCGACAAACCGTGGATTGTCTGCGATAATTTTGTAACATCGCCTTTTTTTGGACATTGCTATGTCGAGTGGAGTGAAAACGGCGTCATTCATTTGAGCACGTCTTTGAACGGCGGTGGCAATTGGGGATCTCCATTATTGACGGCGGATGCTGCGATCGGAGTCGGTGGTCAACCTTTGGTTCGTCCCAATGGAGCTGTGATTCTTCCATTCACAAGCAA
>CBIHPB010000318.1:0-4490 GCA_966211485.1 uncultured Bdellovibrio sp. | reverse complement strand
ATTTCCGCAAGCTGAGGTCCCATCAAGCGCAGCTTCCAGCGCAGCAGACGTTGCTCGTTCAAGGTGGCTTTTCTTCGGACAATAGTACTGTCGGTTGATGTCCAGTCAGGCTCGAGGCGTTTTTTCAAATTGGAGATAGCTTGGAAAGAAAGGTTCAACTGAAAGCCAGATCCAACGATGTCCTGAGTGCGTGCCTGCAGCTCGTGAATCACCTGCGATTTTTTAAACTTATTCAAATTCTCGATCAGTTTTTCAGCTTTGCTCTGAATTTCAGATTTGGGCTGTTGTCTTGCGACTCGGGACATGGCAGTGGATTCCAATGCCGCATACTGTGGTTCTTCTTGCTTTGATTCGACAGTTTTCCCATGAATGTCGGCGAGACGGGTCGCACCGCCAAACAAGGTCGAAACATCCAAGATGGTGCCGGATTCTTTCATGACTTCAAGGACGTAGGCTAAAGAAACCGTCTTATCGACGTATCCCAAAAATTCTTCTTTAGCCAAAGCCAGCGCCGCTTCCTCGGCCTGAATCAGCCTGTGACCTTCGGCTGCTTCCAGCTCTCGGGATTTTATTTTGCGATTGTAGAATTCGATAAGAGCTTCCGAGGACTGATATCGAGCGGCAGCCCGCCCTGTGGCTGCGAAGGGGCCGGCAAAGTGGGCATCCAGCATGCGAACATCATCCATCAAAACCATCGCTTCCAAGGCCATGACGTTCAACCGCTTTTCGGTGATTTCAGAAGGTTCCCAGTTCCCGTTCTTCAGACGAAGTCGCCGGATTTTTTCCTCGAGCTTGTCAATTTCTTCGATAGCTTTCCGGGATTCTACTCGCAGTGCCTGATTCAGGGCGAGCTCTTGGACCAAAGCGGCTCGGGCTGCCAACGAGATTGCGCCGGGAACTGATTGAGATCGGATGCACAACAGCCCCCCTTCGGCCTGCACCAAAAGACTCATGAATAGAATGACCGATACGAGCAAGACTTTGAACATGTCTGGTGTCTCAGCAAGCCATGGGCCTTCACAGGCGGAATCTATTGGACTTGACTTGGTAAAAGGCGGCTTTGAGTCAGGCTTCGCTGGTCATTGTCGAAAACTTCGTCAGCCAAGCTTTGATGAAGGCCTTTTGGATTTTGTTAATACTATAAACCTGAAAGCTAAAGGAATCTTGAGTTCGCGCAATTTAGCAGAGGGAATCTATGCGCGATTGAAATTGAATCAGCGTCCCATGGTCATACGTGGTAAAGGATTGAACCACAAATAATTTGTCTCGTTTTGAATTACGAAACTTAAAATAATTTATATGGGTGAGGTATCAGGTAGCATAAACAAAGTATTATGAATTTGTGCTTTTAAGGGGATTGAATGACTTCTCGTTCGAGGCGAACAATGCTCCGGCCCAGTTCATCGGGCTTTTCATTGGTATCAGTCCTTGTTTCGTTGGGATTGATTAGCATTGTGACGATGACGACGCTTCATTTGGTCCGAGTCATGACCAGTCAATCCCGCTACATGGCTAACATCGAAGACCTCAGCAATGTTTCAAAACAGGTTTCCAGCATTTTGTCAGTTCCCGCAAACTGCGTCTCGCTGTTTGGCGGCGAAATCGTCGATATCAGCAATCGCGGTACATCGGCGACAGTTCAGCTCGATGTTTCTGGTAAAGTGCCTTATGCAGGGGCCGATCCGATGTCTTCGGTCAGCTCGGGACGAATTCATCTATTGAAAATGGGATTGTTGTTAAAGCGAAGTTTAGCGGGCGCCGGCACGACCTGGTACCAAGGCGATGCTGTTATTCAGGCCGACGATCCAAACGAGAATTCCAGTTTTGCAGCCCGAAAAGTTCCAGTTAATTTTCAGTTCGATTCAAGTGGCAATGTCATCGCTTGTGCGACAGCGGGACTTTCCATCACGGCTGGCGGTGGTGGCAGCACGACCTCGACAGGACTGGCCTATGGGCAATGCGGTCCCGGTCAGGTCATGATCGGAATTACGGCTAACGGAGTGATCTGCTCGGGCGGGGCTCAGACCGCGACTGGAACTGGGTGTACTGGTAATGCTTGCAATGCCATCGATGGAGGCCCCTGTTATGGGGACGCTTGCAAAACAAATGGGTCCACATGCAGTGGTGATGCTTGCACGGCTTGTGGGACCCATGCATCTTCGATCGGAATCACGGCGACATGTTTAGGAAATGCTTGCTGTGCGGGACCCACCTGCGGCGGCTGCTAGTCTTATCTTTGAAGTCGCACTCATCTCTATCGATGACCTTGTCCGGTTGAATTCCTTCTCCAAAATCTTGAAGTGTACTTTTTCGCTGGAAAGGTTTTAGCGATTGGGCTGCTTTCGGTTTGGCGATAGATCAATCCGATTCGGGTACTCGCCACTAAAAAGATAGAGACATATGAGAGGGAATAAAGAATGTCGGTCATAAACTGAGACATGCCTAATGGCAGATTAAGTCTTCGCAAAAGATAAATGAAATTTTTCCTTCTAACTTGAGAATTGGATCCTCTACGCCGAATAAGACACCACAAGCACATTTAATTGGGGGATCGATGAGCGTATTTTCGAAAGTCCGCTTTTTTAATTGGTTGTCAGTTGGTTTAGTTTTAGCTCTTTATCTCTGTATTGGGACGGCTTTCTATTACCAAAAAGTTCTCAATCAGGCTCATCAATCCAAATTTATTTCGATGATTCTAGCCAACGAATTGCGCCATGCCTCGGCTGATTTGACCCGGACAGCACGAACTTTTGTCGTGACGGGCGACAAAAAATACGAGCAAGAATATTTTGATATCATTGCTGTTCGCAATGGCGAAAAGGCACGTCCCGATGGGCGAAAGGTGCCCGCTCAAACACTGATGAAGGAAGCCGGATTTACGGATCAAGAATTTGCTCTCCTAAGTGAAGCCCAAAAAAGATCGAATGATTTGGTGGTTGTTGAAACAAGAGCCATGAATGCGGCCAAGGGATTGTTTGAAGACGGTTCGGGCCAATACACGATTCATAAAGAGCCAGATTTGGAGCTTGCTCGGAATCTCATGCATGACGAAACCTACCACAAATTTCTGAAAACGATTGCAGAGCCGATCGCCGAGTTTGATAAGACACTCAGCGCACGAACAGAAGCGACAGTTGCCGAGGCGTTGGGATATGCTCGCTGGTCGTTGGGATTTGTCGCATTGATGATCGTCGGTCTTTCAATTTCCATGATGATGTCGTCTCATTCTCTGAAACAAGGGATTCGAATGCAGACGGAAACTCTCGCTCGCGCTTATGGTCAGATCCGAGAGTTGGTTTCAAAGCTTTCGAGCTCAAGTTCGGAGCTGTCTTCAGCTTCCTCCGAGTCTGCAGCTTCGCTGGAAGAAACGGTTGCTTCCCTTGAAGAGCTCACCAGCATGATCAGACAAAATGCGGACAACGCAAAAGCAGCTTCCGAGCTGTCGCAGGTTTCGAAATCGACGGCCCAAGAGGGCTCGACAGAAATTGCCAATCTGATTCATATGATGGCTGAAATTACCGGCTCATCCAAGAAGATCACGGAAATTATCACGGTCATCGACGACATCGCTTTTCAAACTAATCTGTTGGCATTAAACGCAGCTGTGGAAGCAGCACGTGCTGGCGAGCAAGGAAAAGGATTTGCGGTCGTGGCGGAAGCGGTTCGGGCCTTAGCACAGCGAAGTGCGACATCTGCCAAAGAGATTTCAAGCCTAATCTCGGAAAGCAGTGAGCAAGTTGAAAGAGGCCAAAAGGTCGCCGACGGCAGCCAGCGTGTTTTAGAAAAGATCGTCGATTCGATCAATAAAGTCGCTCAGCTGAACAGCGAGATTGCAGCCGCAAGCGTCGAGCAGAGCACTGGGGTTTCGCAGATTTCTCAGGCGATGAATCAACTGGATCAGGTCACCCAATCGAATGCTTCCTCTTCTGAGACTGTTTCCCAGGCGGCTTCGAATCTGGATCATTCAACTCAAAGCCTGACGGACACGATCGGCAGTCTTGAAGGGCTGACCGGATTGAAAAAATCCGCATAGGGATTCAAGAGCTAACCTGCGACACTGCCAAGGTCCTGCTGCGGGTCCTGTGACAGATTAAGCGCTCTCGATAAAGCCGTATCGAGGGCGAACTGTCTTTTCCTCCAGTTGTGATCCCCAGGCCCGGATGTTGTAATGTGCCAATGGGCAAGATCCGACTCATCATTTTGTTCGCGTTTGCAAGTTTATCTGTCAAAGCCGAGCTCAAACAGTGTGCCGGGGTTCAACTCAAACAGCCGGTTACTTTTGTGCTGCCGGCGCAGGCTGGAGCTTCCGCAGATCTTGTGGCTCGTCGTCTTCAGCTCGAACTCCAAAAGCAACACAACATTCGTGTCATCGTTGAAAACAAGCCAGGCGGAAACGGAAATATTGGCGCGGTTTACGCGTCGACTTGTGTTGATACTGCGGGGTCTTGTTTTTTTATGGCGCAGTCATCGGAAATGACGTTGAACACTCA
>CBIHPB010000317.1:0-4493 GCA_966211485.1 uncultured Bdellovibrio sp. | reverse complement strand
CACGTTTGAAAAACGCGATAGCAAGGATTCTGATGTTGTCGGTCTTAGGCACGATGCTGATGATCTTTTTCCAAAACTGTTAGGCCACGCCCTTTCAAGCCATCTTGCAGGAAACAGATCACCTGAAATTGGAGGGCGGAGGCAATGGCGAGCCCTATGATGGAAAGCCCACCTATGCCCGACTGGTCCCCGGACTGATCTGCGATGACAAAACGGCTGCGATCGGAAGCATCGACATTCAGGATGACTTTGCGATCTTGGTAACCAATGAAAATTCATGCAAAGACCAATCGGAATCCATCCCCGTTTCAGCGCTTGAACTTTCCAGCTTCTCAAGCCGCTACATCGGCTATGGCGGTGGTGTTTACACGTACCTCGAAAACCCGCTCGAGAATGCGAAAAAAGAAATTTTCACCGAGGCCTGGTGTCGTGCCATGAAACCGGATCGCTCTGGCAGCTCAATGGAAATTGCCATCGAGTGGAAAGAACAAGGCGACACGGCCGACTTTTTCTTGATGACCGAATCCCAACCAGACAATGAAGTCGTTTCTAGCACTCGCACGCTGGATGTGGATGAAGTGTCTTACAGTGGCTCCAACGGAAAGCTGCAGGTTTACTTTAAGCAAAAGGTTCCAGGCACCGAAAAAGTGGCTGGCGTCTACACGGGTCGCGTGAATGGATCCGAAAAGCAAATCAACGTCGAGTGCCTGATGGGCGGTCAGTTTGATTCTATCGCTCCTCGCTTTGACTATCCAAGCTCGAGCCAAAAAACTTTAGCCATCGGCGAAGCGATCTCCGATCTTCTGCCGATCGTGAACAAGTCAACGGTTCGATTCTCTCTCAGCGGACGTTTGCCTTCAGGACTTCAGTTCAATGCGATCACTGGAAGCATCACAGGCTCTGCACTTGCCAGCAGTGCCAGACAAAATTATTTGGTTTCGGCTTTGTTCGCGTTTGGAAAAATCACAAGGCCTGTCTCCATTGGCGTCGGACCGGCCGTGACGGTGGATCGAACTTCGGCTTCGCAGCCTTGCACGGTCTCGTCGGCTGGATGCGATCTAAAGAGCGCCGTGGATTTGGCAAATCAGTTAGCACCAATTCCCTTGGTGGTTCGCATTTCACAGCCAGCCATTGATATGTCAGGCACGGCCTTTACAGTGACCGGGGATCTGGCCCTCAGTGGCACCGGAGGCATGCCCGTCGTCTTGGATGCCAAGAGCTTGTCTCCGCACTTTGAAGTGAAAAACGGCGCACATTTGGAAATTCAAAGAATGCGTTTAATCAATGGCCATGGGGTTTGGGGTGGCAGCATTCATGTCGAAAACGGAAGTCTGCTGGTGCGAAATTCCAGCTTCCAAAACAATGTTGTTGTCGCAATCGACTCGAAAGCCCAAGGGGGCGCGATCTATGCCAAATCCAGCCAGCTGGAAGTGCTGAACACCGAATTTCTGACCAACAAGGTTCCATGGAATGGATCGCTGCTCGGCGGCGGTGCCATCGCAATTGATTCCGGATTGCGATCTTTGATTCGCGACTCGGTCTTTAAAAACAACGAAGCCCAAATGGGTGGAGCGATCTACAACTCTGGCGCCAATCCGCAGCTCTTTGAAATCTCAAACTGCATTTTCAGTGCAAACTCATCGATGAAAGGTGGCGCGGTTTACAGCCAGTGGGGATCCGTTTCCGTGACGGACAGTCAGTTCTTGCAAAATCAAGCCACTTTTGATGGCGGCGCCATCACACTTCAGGTGGTCGAGCGCGCCTGGGTTCGCGATTCCGAATTTGACGGCAACACAGGCATGGGAAATCGCGCCCTGGCCATCTATTGGACCGGCCGTGATTTGGAATCCTCGCTCTATGTTCTCGAATCCAAATTTCATCACCACAGCACTTCGGTCCCCCAATCCGGAGTCTTGCTGAATGATATGGGCCGCGTTGTCCTGCGCGGCTCTGAATTCTCGCAGAACGAACCCATCAAAAACTGTGTCGCCGTTTTCGACGCCTCAGTGTCTGACTTTGTCTCGCTGGGCGGAAATCATTCCAGCGATGGCACGTGCCCGCCGTAACAAACCCCCGCCAAATCCAATATAACATCGAATTTGACATTCATTCTAATATTCATTAGAATGTTGGTATATGAAGAGACAAACCAAAGATGCTATTTATGAGCAATTTGCAAGAACCACCAAAGCCTTAGCGAGCCCTAAGCGAATTGAAATTCTCGATCTCCTCAGTCAAGGTGAGAAAACGGTTGAAGCCATTGCCGAGCAGGCGGATCTGGGGATTAAAAACGCCAGCGCTCAATTGAAGGAGCTAAAGGCAGCGCTTCTGGTCGATACGAAACGTGATGGCAAATATGTTTTCTACCGTATTGCCAATCCTGCGGTCGATGAATTGCTTTTGCGTCTTCGGACATTTAGTGAAATGCACTTTTCGGAAATTCAAAAAATTGCAGCTCAGGCGTTTGAAGATCCCGCATCGATGAAGCCCATTGACCGCAAGAAACTACTCTCCCAGGCCAAGAAAGGAGATGTGATTTTGCTAGACGTCCGCCCTTCGGATGAATATCAACAGTCGCATCTCCCCTATGCGATTTCGGTTCCCATTTCAGATTTGCAAAAAGAGCTCAAGCACCTTCCCAAAAACAAAGAAATTGTCGCCTATTGCCGCGGACCGTATTGCTTCTTCGCCAAGGAAGCCGTGGAACTTCTGACGAAGAAGGGCTTTAAGGCCTCTCGCCTGAAAGATAGCGTCGTTGAATGGGCCTCCTACGGTCTTCCCCTCCATTCTCAAAAGGCAGTCTAGTATGAGTTCACCCACTCCAACTTCTTTAACTCCGCGGCTTGGTCTTCGAGAAAATCGCATTCAATTTGCACTCCTAGTCATTGTGAACGCATTTGTCGGAGCCATGGTGGGATTGGAACGAACGATCCTCCCGCAAATTGCCGAGAAAGAGTTTCATCTCGCAATCAAGTCCGCCATTCTCTCCTTTATTGTAGTCTTTGGACTAACCAAGGCTTTCACCAACTATTTTGCCGGCAGATGGTCGGATCGATTTGGCAGAAAACGAATTTTGATTCTGGGTTGGTTGTTCGCCATTCCAGTTCCGTTTCTGTTGATGTGGGCGCCAAATTGGAACTGGGTACTGGCAGCCAACCTTTTTCTAGGAATCAGCCAGGGCCTGACTTGGTCCACGACAGTGATCATGAAAATTGATCTTGTTGGCGCCAAGCAAAGAGGTCTTGCCATGGGGTTGAACGAATTTGCTGGATACCTGGCCGTGGCCTTATCAGCATTGGCGACGGGATTTGTTGCCAGCCACTTTTCTTTGCGACCCGAACCATTTTACCTTGGCGTCGGTTACGTAGTCATCGGAACATTTCTGAGTCTTGTTGGGATTCGGGACACCAAGAATCATGTGACACTTGAATCGCAATCCTTAGCAAAGTCCAACCAAGACATCCCGCATGTTTCGCAAAAAGAAATATTCTTGAGAACAACTCTCGAAGATCGAAATCTTTCCTCCATCACTCAAGCGGTATTTGTGAACAATCTCAACGACGGTATGGCTTGGGGGCTATTTCCAATATTTTTTGCAAGCTTCGGCCTCTCGCTGGAAGAAATCGGCTGGCTTGCCGCGATTTATCCTGCCACCTGGGGAATCTTTCAGCTTTGGACCGGACATCTTTCTGATTTATGGGGTCGCAAGGGCTTGATCACCTGGGGAATGTGGATTCAGGCGCTGGGAATCGCAGCAACTCTTTGGTCTCAGCAGTTTTTAGGCTTTGTTTTGGGTGGAGCACTACTCGGCCTTGGCACTGCTATGGTCTATCCCACTCTGCTGGCCGCGATCGGCGATGTCACACATCCCAGTTGGCGAGCCACCTCGGTCGGAGTGTACCGATTTTGGCGGGATTTTGGATATGCGATTGGCGCTTTGATTTCCGGATTTGTTGCTGACTACTTTGGAATCAATTCAGCCATTGGATTGGTGGCAGCGCTGACCCTTTTATCCGGGATTATCGTGAAGCTTCGAATGTCAGAAACGCTCAAGCCAACGACCAGTAAAGCTTCGATTTCCATTCAGGATCTTGAAACGTTGATCCAACAAGAGTTCGTCACAATTCTCGATGTCCGGAGCAAAGAAGAGTTTCATCGCGGTCATATTTTAGGTGCATTGAATATTCCCGTCGACGATCTGCCAGATCACTGGAAGACACTTGCATCCGACCGGATAATTGTGACCTACTGTGGAAAAGGCGCGGGCCGCTCGGAGCGCGCTGCGGATTTTTTGAAAAACAAGGGCCGGAAAGCGCTTTGGCTGGAAGGCGGCCTTGGATCCTATGAAAATATCGGACGAACTGGGGCTTAGGAGAAATCAATGGACTGGATACAACCTTTGCTGGGTGGAGTTTTAATTGGCCTGGCTGTCACTTGGATGCTGCTATCGACAGGACGCGTGACCGGCATCAGTGGAATCATCAGCAAAACGA
>CBIHPB010000316.1:0-4513 GCA_966211485.1 uncultured Bdellovibrio sp. | reverse complement strand
CCTTCTGCTAGATCTGATCGAGCAGACCACTTCAGACCAAGAGATCCGCGAGTAACCGACCTCGGGGCGCCGCAGCCTAGTTCTCGATGACAGCGCAAACGTCCCCTTCATTTTTTTCATCAGAAATAAATGTTTCAATCAGCCTTGAGCTAATCTCAGATAGAGAATCACTCTGACAATGCGGCGAAATTTTTCCGCTCTTCCAGGCTTCCGTCGGCAACTGACAGACAGATGTCACAAAATCCCCGAAATACATTTTGGCTCGTGGATGCACTTTTCCTGAAGCCGCAGTCACAAACTCAAGCTTGCCCTGATTCGTCTGCTCAGAGTGCCGCCGACGATACTGAAATGCAGCCTCATAGCATCCTTCCGGACAAGAACGACAGGCAGAGCCATCGCAGGCCGAGCGGACCTCTTCACAAAATGCGGCGACACCAAGATTGAACCGCTCTTGTGTTTTCATCTCAAACTTGAATTGGTTTTTGTTCTCGTCCTTCAGCTTCAGCAGTCGCACATCCAACGATTTGTTCATTTCGTCGAAAGCTCTCTTCGCGGCTTTTCCTCGAAACAACGGTTTGCCGACGTAGGTATATGTTCGCTCTGAAATCTCGCTCAACTGTTCGCGAAAGGCTTGATAGTCCGTCTTCAAATTTTGGTCTAAGATCGGCAAAAACTTGCAGGCCACCGCCAGCTTTTCTTTTGTCTCGCTCTTCATCTTTATTTCTCGAGAGGCATGACAGCTCTTACGAAAAAGTTCGGTACCCTCAGCGCGGGATTCGACATATTTGATCAACAATCCGCCAAGATTAAAACACGCCAGGTGATGACCCGAATTGCAGGCTTTCTTATAGTAAGATACAGCGTCTTTTTCGTCTTGAAGATCCTGAGAGAAGTAAACGCCCAGCTCATAGCAATCTCCGGCAATCTTTCCCTCGAGACAGCCCTTCTTCCAGGCTTCGACATCTGAAGGCTTCGCTGCAAATGCCATAGAGGCTGCAAAAATTAAGAGAAGAGCTTTTCTCATCTCCAGCATCCTAGCCGAGGTTTCCAAAAAGAAAAACCCCAGGTTCATCACCCGGGGTTTTAATTTTACGTGTTAAAATGTGCTAATTAAGCGCGCTCGACAGCGATTTGGATTGTTGCTTCCAAACCTTCGCCCAATTTAACAGTGGCTTTGTGATTGCCCAAAACTTTGATTTGTTCTTCAAAGTGAATGTCGCGGCGATCAACTGAGAAGCCCATCTTTTCCAGTTCTTTAGAAACATCAGATGTTGTCACAGAACCGAAAATCTTGTCGCTTTCAGCAGCAGCCATTTTGAACTTCACAGCGGCACCGCTGATTTTGCCCAAAAGGTCTTTGCGTTCAGCAACAGCCTTTTTCTTTTTCGCTTCAGCAACACGCTTCAAGTGTTCATATTCCTTCACGCGATTTTCTGTGGCTTCAGAAGCCATCTTACGTGGGAACAAGAAATTGCGAGCAAAACCTTCCGATACGTTAACCAAATCTCCAACTTTACCTACGTCTTTGACGTCTTTAGAAAGAATGACTTTCATACGTTTTCTCCGTTGTTCTGATCGTTTTCAGAAAGCTTCCAGCGTTTTACGCGCTTTCTGAAGTCGACCCAATAATCTATCACGCCAACCACACTCAATAATGGGAATAGTTGGCCTACTACAAATAAATAGAGCAGAAGGCGAATGAACGCTCCCACCCGAAACACCAGGAATGTCAGTTCTAAAACCGCTAATCCCTGGAAGAAGTACAGCCCCATCATCACGACAAAGACATTCAATGCCACCATCGACATCCACGCCTCTGGCATTTTGATGAAACTGAACAGGAACGAAAACATCGCGATCCAAACTAAGAAATCGGGGACTCGAAATTCCAGCAATCTCATTTGAGATGCGATCTTTTCGAACCGAAGTCCCATCAGGAACGCAAACTTCCGATCCAGCATCAGAGCGAAGGCTAAGCTTGCAGTCTGCACCACAATCACCAGCGAAGGGATTTGCCCGACGATGGCTTCACTACTCATGCCCATCTCGCTTAAGCTCTTTCCACCCATGGACTGCTTGGCGAGCTCTTCGAAACTGCCTTTCAGTGTTTCCACCAAATCCAGTCCCAAAGCTTTGGTCCAAATAATCGGACCTAAGATCAACAGGGCACTTCCAAGACCGATGCTTAAACATGCGGTCCAAAAGCTTCCCTGTCCTCGTTCCTCGAACTCTTGATAAACACCAACAGTTACCCAGAACGACAAAAGCAAAAAACTAACGGTGAGAAGGCTCGGATTGGCAACCAGAGGAAGAAGGGAGATCAAAACTCCCGAAATCCAATATTTCCCAGGGCCGAAGACGTTTCGTAAAACCCGCAAAAGCGGAGTTCCCAAAAACGTAAAGAGAGTCGTCATGATCGTCGCCGTTACCAGCGTTACGATAAAGCGTAAAAACGAGGGCTTTGCAGAAAGCTCTTGTCCCACAGACTCTCCCTCCTACAACGAGTAACCGAAATTACTCGTCGCCGTGAGAACGTGCGGCAGCAGCAGCTGCGCGGCGAGCTTGCATCTTGGCTTCTTTTTCGCGCTCACGTTGAGCACTTTCTTGAAGACCTTTTTTGAAGTTCTCCATGAATTTCGCCAAAGATACGCGCGGGTCCAACTTGGTGTGCATGAAGCGCAAAACTTTGTCGTTGATGCGCATTGTACGCTCAAGCTCGGCAATCGCAGCAGTTTGTGATTCAAACGTGCTGTGGAAATAAACAGCTTTGCGGTTTTTTCCGATTGGGTTTGCCAGCGTACGCTTGCCCCATGTTTCCAGTGAGTGAACAGAACCTTTGAAGTTCTGAATGATCGACTTGTTCTTGTTGAACAGGTCTTTTTGATCCTGAAGTGTTGAATCAGGATGCATCAAGATCACGACCTCGTAAGGTTTCTTGATTACTTCGTTTTTCTCCATTTGATCCCTTTCGGTTTAACAGCCAACAGGCTGGATTTTAGTCCTGCTAGCAAGGTTTTTTGGAAAGGTTGGGTTAACACGGGTTTGGACTATTCTCAAGGGAAGATCAGGGTTTAGAATAAGGGAATGGCACTTTTCCTCGAGATCACAGCTGGCGCCTCCGAAGGCGAGAAATTCAAGATCGAAGCCGGCACCCGAATCGGCCGCACAACGGGCGAAATCATTCTCAACGAGCCCAAGATGTCAGCCTTACATGCCCAGGTCCGCAGTACCGAAAATGGTAAGTTATATCTGATAGATAACGGCTCTTCGAACGGGATCAAGATTAATGGACAAAGGGTCCAAAAGGTTGCCATGATGCCGGGCGTCGCATTCGCCATTGGAAAGACCGTCTTCAAAGTTTACGAAGAAATCGACGAGCCCGATCAAGTCGTCCTTCCTGAAGAAGAGGGTTGGCGTGGAGTCTTACGAGCCCAGCTTCCTCAGCTCGAACTTCAGAACTCTACCCAAGGGGTCAGTCTGCTTCCGTTCTCTTCGCTTGTTGAATTGCATTTTGTTGAGGGTGTTCAAACAGATACGACAGTCGTATTAGGTTATGGTCCGCGAAAAGCGGGCCGTTCTGTTCTAGATATCGAACTGCAGGATCCCGATGCCCCCGAAGTTGCCTTCGAACTGGTGCCTTTGGACGACGGCTCGATCCAGTTTAAGACCACTCATCCGGAGCTGATTTTGCTGAATGACCACTCTTTTCCAACACAAACCGTGAAAACGGGCGATCAAATCCGAGTCGGCTCGTCATTGATTGAAATCCGATTGGTCACATGAAGAAAAAAGCCGCCACCTCTTTCCAGTCCGGTCGATTTCAAAGCTTTGATGGCACGTCAATTTACTATGAGGTCCGCGGTCAGGGCGAGCCGATTGTGTTCATCTATGGTCTCGCCTGCCTGATCAACCACTGGCATTTTCAGATCGACCATTTTGCCCAGACTCATCAGGTGATCGCCTTTGATATTCGCGGCCATCATAAATCGGATATTCCCGAGGATCGCTCGCAGCTTTGCCTGGAGGCGATCGCCAAGGATATTCCTTATTTGCTTCGCGAAGTGGGTGTTAAGAAGGCGCACTTTGTCGGCCACAGTTTCGGCGCACAGTCGATGCTAAAGGCTTACGATCTTTCGCCGGAACTTTTCAAGTCGATGATTTTCGTCAATGGTTTCGCGAAAAATCCGATCAAAGGCATGTTTGGTCTGGATGTGGTCGAGCCCTTTTTCAATTTTATGAAAGCCAGTTTCGAGCGAAATCCCGAGACGATTGATTTTATCTGGCAAAAGGCTGTGGAAAACCCTGTGGCTATGCTGGGAGCCGGAGTCGCCGGCGGATTTAATCTCAAGCTGACTCAGATGAAGGACATCGAAATTTACGCGCGCGGATTGGCGCAGACATCACTGGGCGTTTTCATTCCTTATTTTTAAAAAAATATGAGCTTTGAAGGTGAAAAGGTCGCCTAGAAAGTTAGCTGCCCGGCTTTTATTATCAGCGGAGATCGTGACAACCT
>CBIHPB010000315.1:0-4528 GCA_966211485.1 uncultured Bdellovibrio sp. | reverse complement strand
AAATCTTTGGATACCATCGGTGATGGCGAGCTCAATTCGGAAAAATATCTCGAGAGCATCTACTTCGGAAAAACCGGTTTGAAAGAGCAGGTTGAATCGAAAGAGAAAGTCATCGATGCGGACGAGGCCCGAGCGATTAGCTTGGAAGGCCTGGAAAAATTCAGTTTTCGAGTTGGAAAATATGGCGCGTATGTCTGTACAGATCGCGATGGTGCTGAAGTTTGCGCTTCGATTCCTGAGAGTGAATCGCCAGCGGATCTGACCGCTGATGCCGCCGATAAATTGATCGATCAGAAAATCAACGGCGCCGATGCCTTGGGTGAAGATCCAAAAACCGGATTGCCAGTTTATGTTCTGAACGGTCGTTACGGCCCCTATGTGCAGTTGGGCGATATCACAGGCGACGAGAATGACAAACCAAAGCGCGTTTCCATTCCGCCACAAATTCCAGTCGAAACGGTCGATCTGGCTCAGGCGTTGGAATTGCTTTCGTTGCCGAAAACTTTGGGAATGCATCCGCAGCTCAACAAAGAAATCAAAGCGGGCCTTGGGCGTTTCGGACCCTTCGTGGTTTGTGACGGTGACTATCGCTCGATTCCAAAAGCAGAAAGCATTTTCCAAATCACTTTAGCCCGGGCACTGGAACTTTTTGCTCAGCCGAAGAAGGGTCGTGGAAAAGCAGCTCCGCTGAAAGAGCTGGGTGCGCATCCGGCGAATGGCGAAGCGATCAACGTCATGAACGGACCTTACGGTCCTTACATCAAATGTGGAAAGACCAACGTTTCACTTCCAGAAGGCGCAACTCCAGAAGAGATGACTTTGGAAAAAGCGGTCGAATTGTTGGCTGATAAAATCAGCACGGCAAAGCCAGCAAAAGGTGGAAAAAAAGCAGCCAAATCAGCCGCGAAATCCACCGAAGGCGGCGAAGCTAAGGCTGCGAAACCAAAGGCGAAAGCAAAGCCGAAGGCGCCGCCACCATTCCCTGAAGTCGTCAAAGCCAAGTCCCCTCAGGCCGTGAAGCCCACGGTTGTTCGGCGAGCCGGGGATAAACGGGCTTAAACCATTAATTTCAAAGACCTTTTTCGCCGTTGAAAAAGGTCTAGCTTTAAGATACATTGCGTCAATGCTGTCACAGTTGGAACTCAAAATTGAACGGCCGAAAGAGTCCGATCGAAACTATCATCTCGGCGGCCGCAGTTTTTATTTTTTCGATTTTGACGACAACGTCGCCTTCCTTTCAACACCGCTGATTTTATTCCACAAACAAACTGGTGAAGAGCTGAAAGTTTCCAGCGGCCAGTGGGCCCATGAGCATCAGAACATCGGTAAAACCGGCATCTACGCGGACTATGAAATCCGCTGGGAAGATGCGACCGGAACCTTCCGCTGCTTTCGCGATCATCACACCGATGAACTTCAAAGACTTGGATTCAAACGACAACTCTTCGTTGAAGATGTCGCCGAGGCTTTGGGCTTTCCCGACTTTCAGTGGAAGGGACCTTCGTGGTCTTGTTTCTATCATGCGGCTTTCAACCAACGTCCGGTCAGTGTGATCACAGCTCGCGGACACAATCCGCAGACGATCAAAGACGGCGTGAAGCTGATTGTGGAAAACGGACATCTCCCTCTCGAGCCCAATTATCTTTCCATTTATCCCGTCAGCAACAAGCAGACTCGACATGAGTTGGGTGATCAGCAGCTGAACATGCACACGGCCGAGCTCAAGCAACGAGCGATTCGTGCGTCGGTGAAATCGGCGATTGAAATTTATGGTTTCAGCCCGCACCACCGATTCGGGATGTCAGACGATGACCCGCGCAATATTCAACTCATCATCGAAGAAATGACACGCCTCAAAACCGAGCTTCCTGAGATGAGTTTCTTTATGATCGAGACGCAGAAAGGTGAGTTCGTGAAGCACGAGATCACGCTTTCTGGACTGAAGGGAAGTCGTCTGCCAAATCTGTCAAACTCTGTCGAAAAATCCGACGAGCAAATCAAGCTTTTCTGATTCACAGTTCCACGCGGATGCTTCTCAACACACCGTGAGACCTTCGTCTTGCCAGTAACAATTCCCATGCCTGATAAAGGCATTCTGGTATTCTACTGGGACTGGGGGTTCCATGCGAACTTTGTTACTGCTTGTTGCGGTTATTCTTTCATCTTTTTCGGGACTGGCATTTGCCGCCGACAAATCACAAGCTGCCGATGACAGCGATCTTCAGTGTAAGTATCTCTATGCGATTGAACAGGGTTTTCTGGCTCAACACGTGAAGTACTCTCAGAAGGATCGCGATGCCGCTTTGCAAACGCGAGTGATCGATCAATACATCAAGCGTTTGGATCCAACAAAGATCTATCTGCTTCAAGCCGATGTCGACAAAGCTAAAAAAGATATGTCGACCATCTTCGAAAACACGAAGGTCAAAGATTGCTCGGCCTTGGTGAACGTTCAGAACATCCTGATCTCGCGCGTGAAAGAGCGTGCTGAGTTCGCAAAGAAGATGCTGGATAAGACCTACAAGTTCGACAACAAAGTCGAAATCGTTTTCGATCCAGACAAAAAGGAATTCCCAAAGACCAACGACGACGCCAACGATTTCTTGCGCCGCTATGTTCACTTCCAGATTTCAAACTATCTGGCGACAGATATGAAATTGGAAGAAGCGAAAACCAACGTGATCAAAAACTGGGATCGCGCGGTGAAACGCACGGTTGATACAAAAGACGACGATATCTACGCGGGCTACTTGGATTCTTTTGCTCGTGCATTGGATCCACACTCGTCCTTCTTCTCGAAAGATGTTTTGGAAGACTTTGAAATTCAGATGAGCCTGTCTCTAGAAGGGATCGGCGCGACACTTTCTCAGCAAGATGGATTCACCATCGTTGAAGCCCTGGTTCCAGGCGGTTCGGCGGCTCGTTCGGGTCAGCTGAAGCCTCAAGATAAGATCATCGCTGTCGGCCAAGGTGAAAAAGGAACTCCAGAAAACGTGGTCGAGCAAGATCTGCGCGATGTCGTTCGTAAGATCCGCGGTGAAAAGGGCACGAAAGTAAAGCTGACAATCTTGCGCAAAGAAGGCGAAGGGAAGAAGCGCTTTGATGTGACTTTGGTTCGCGACAAAATCAAGCTGGAAGACGAAGCGGCTAGCATCTTGTACGAAGACAAAGAAGTCGGCGGCGTGAAGAAGAAGATCGGAATTATCAACTTCCCATCTTTCTACGCGGATTCTCGCCGTGGTGGCCGTTCGTCAGCGGCTGATTTGAAGAAGTTGATCGCGGAAGCTCGTGCGAAAAAGGCCGAGGGTCTGATTTTGGATCTGTCGAATAATGGCGGTGGTAGCCTTGAAGACGCGGTGAAAATCGCAGGGCTCTTCTTCCAAACGGGCGCGGTTGTGAAGCAATCGGCTCGTGAAGAAGGCAAGGGCGAGCTGGTTTACCGCGATCAGGACAGCCAAGTTGACTGGCCAGGTCCGTTGGTGGTTTTGACCTCGCGAATTTCTGCTTCGGCATCTGAGATCGTGGCTGGAACTCTGCAAGATTATAAGCGGGCAGTGGTGGTTGGAAACGATCACACCTTCGGTAAGGGAAGCGTTCAATCGGTTCTTCCAATCCCGCAAAACCTGGGTGCTTTGAAGGTGACTGTTGGAATGTTCTTCACTCCGGGCGGGTATTCGACTCAGCACCGTGGTGTGAACTCGGACATCCAGATCCCAGGCCCTTATGTGGTGGATGATATCGGCGAGAAGTTCCTGGATTACTCGTTGCCAGAGAAAAAGCTGGATTCTTTTGTGTCGGAAGATGCCTACGTCAAAGAAGGCACCGGTGCTTGGCTGACGATCAATCCGGACTGGATCAAGACTTTGGCTGAAAAGTCGAAGACCCGGGTTGATAAGGATCCCGAGTTCAAGAAGATCATCGATGAGCTTGAGAAGAACAAAGCCAAAGGCAAAGCGATCAAGCTGACGGAAGTGACCAAGGACAAGGAAAAGAAGGAAAAGGCCAAGGCGGCGAAGAACGCCAGCAAGAACGAAAAGGACAAGGAATACCTCAAACGGGCTGATATCCAAGAGGCTTCCAATGTTCTGGCCGACCTGATCTCTTTGGAAGCTAGCAATTCGGTTGCGGCGACCTCGAAGAACTAGTTCTTTTTTAGCGCTCATTGCGTTATAAGACGACAAGAAAACCCATCCCCAATAGGATGGGTTTTTGTATTTTTAAGCACTTAATTTTGACTCGATATCCGGAGGTCGAATGCAGGTTTCAAAAGCGACGGGTAAGCCTTTGAAGAAGGTACCGAAAAAGCTTTCCAGCAAGAAAACAATCTTAGCTCCAAAAGCCAAGGCGACAGCAGCAAAGACTGCTGGCAAATCGAAGGACACCTTTGGTGGGCTTTCGAAAGACCTGCTTTTGAACATGCACGACATGATGGTCAAATCGCGTGTTTTGGAAGAGCGCCTGATCAAGATCTACAAAGCGGGTGACGCTTATTTCTGGATCGGCGGAACGGGTGAAGAAGCTTGGGGAG
>CBIHPB010000314.1:0-4529 GCA_966211485.1 uncultured Bdellovibrio sp. | reverse complement strand
ACCACCAGTTTCAAAATCCGTCAGCTTGGGAGCTTCTGGATTAGTTGCAACGTCTCCAAGCCAAGTGATAGATCAGGCCAGAAGATACGTCGACAGAGTCAACAGTACCGATTGTTTGATCCATGCGGCTGTTGGCTTGAGCCATCATTGAAGAGTTGATGCGCAAGTTCACTTCAGCTCCGCAACCAGACCAAACCAAAGTTGTCGCGATCAATTGATCAGTGACAGTGTAGTTGTCATTGCGAGGGCCAGTGAATGAACGAGAAATCTTAGGACCGCGTGCGCCTGCCCAGAAGTACTCGACGTCAAATTGATCGCGTCCGCCAGATGGGACAGCTGTGTAACCGCGGTAGTCGACTTTCAAGATTGCCACTGAATAACCTTGTGGAACTCGGACTGGGACAGCCAAGTTACAAGATTTACGATCGATACGCTTGCCAGTTGTTCCGCCGGCTTCA
This sequence comes from uncultured Bdellovibrio sp., assembly GCA_966211485.1. Taxonomy (GTDB): domain Bacteria; phylum Bdellovibrionota; class Bdellovibrionia; order Bdellovibrionales; family Bdellovibrionaceae; genus 21-14-0-10-47-8. The sequence continues at coordinate 4,071 of CBIHPB010000314.1, read as the reverse complement.
GCGATATATTGGTCGAACAGAATGCTGAGCTCTTGGCTGTCAGGTGAAAGAATCGCGCTAGCCGATCCACCCGGACATCCGTTACCACCATAGCTTGGCTGACCTAGTTGAAGGCTTTGTGCCATTGCTACAGATGAAAGCATCATCCCTACGACAACTCCGAAAACTTTTGACCAAGACATTGAATCCCCCTTAAGTGATTGGTTCGAGTGTTTTTTTCACCCTGTTGACTGTTCACTAAAGCAAGACGTTTGCCAACACTTTCGGGGACAAGATGGCCCCGTTCCAAAAAATTATTACAAGCTGCAAAAAACAAAACTCCGCGTTGTGCGCGGAGTTTTGTTTCGATTTGACTTCAAATCTTTTGGAACAGCAGCTCTAGACTAATGGCACCATGGCATTGTCGGAATGATCGCGCAATACGCTTGGCACGTCGCTGGATCGAATGGGCACTGATTGTCCCCACCGCCGTCGTCACCGCCACCAGATGATGTCGCACCGACATAGATCTTGTATGAAGTTGACGAGTTGCCCGCCGCATCTTTTGCGGTGATCTGAACTTCACCCTGCGCCACAGCCGTCATGACACCATTGGCATCGATCGTCGCGACTGATGGATTCGAGCTGGTGAATGTCGCAGCACCCTGGCCAAAAACGGCTTCAAATTGCATTGTTTTCCCAATTTCAACGTTGCCCGCAAAAGGAGAGATGAACATCTTCTCATTGAGAACCTGATCAACAGCATTGAAGGCGTCGACTCGGCAATCACATGCGGTCTCAATTGATACCTTCGATCCAGTTGCTTGCAACAACGAGCGGATTTGCATCGGAGTCAGGTTGTGATTTTGAGCCTTGATCAAAGCCACAAGTCCCGCCACCAGCGGAGTCGCCATTGAAGTTCCAGACAAGTTTTTGTACTGATTGCCAGGGATTGTGCTCATGATGTCAGCGCCTGGAGATGCGACCATGACTTTCTTTTTTCCATAGTTGGACCAAGATGGTTTCGCATCGTTCAAGTCGCTGGCTGCAACCGCAATCACGTTCGAGTACGGAGCATTGGCCGGCTGAACGTTGACCGTGTCATTGTTCTTACCGTCATTGGCAGCTGCGACCACGAATGGAATTCCAGCAGCTTCCGCACGTTGAATGGCATCCAAGATCGGTTGAACTTGGCTCTCTTGTCCGGCCGGAACCGTCATCCCCCAGCTGGCTGAAATCACATCGACCTTGTGCTCGACAGCGTAATCGATCGCTTTTGCGCCATTGAATAGATCGCCGCTTCCGTTTTTATCCAGGAACCGGATTGGCATCAAAGAAACTTCAGGCGCCAAGCCCACAGTTCCGCCTTCGATCAAACCGGTTGCACCAATAATCCCTGCGCAGTGAGTTCCGTGACCTGGATTTTGTCCAACTTCATCCATTGGATCAGCGTCGTTTGCAGCAAAGTCATATCCAGCAATCGCGTTCGGAGCGAGATTTGGATGACGAGAATCCATTCCTGTGTCGATGACGGCAACCACGACATTGCGTGACCCCTTGTTGCCGGCGCGCTGCCATGCTTTTGCAGCTTGAACTTTGTCGATCGCCCACTGTGGCTTCAAAGCGCGAGCGCTTGATTCCATTGGCTTGTAGGCATAGACGCGTGCATTTGGCACAACGTAAGCGACGTTTGGATCTGTCAGAAGACCGATCAAAGCGTTCACTTTTGAGTTTTCAGGAATGTTGACCTTCATCAACTGACCTGATGTATGCACGTCCATGATTTGCATCGCGCGAGTCGAAGCGAATCCCTGCACAGAATACGGATTGCGATATTTCACAACGTATTCTGCCGCAATTGTCGGCAGCGTAAACGCGGTGATGGCCAAAAAGCCGATGGTTCGTTTCATAAATCCCCCTCCTTGGAGTATTTCCTTGGTTGGATAAAATTCTAGTCACGGTCATTTTCAACTTGGCAGTAAAAAGAAGCCGTTGACCCAAGTGGTCGAAAGATTTCCGTGGATAGTTTCGCACCACTGAAGCTCGCTCTTATTTCTTGAATAACATTTGCTTCTGAAAGAATCCGTCTCCAAAATTATTTCTCATGACGTTCACACAAGTTTTTCTGCTGTCATTAATAGAGGGACTGACCGAGTTTCTTCCCGTGTCTTCCACGGGCCATCTCATTTTGACGTCGGCCTTTATGGGAATCGGCGAAGATCAGTTCATTAAAAGTTTTAATATCATCATACAGTTTGGGGCCATCCTCTCGGTTTTGGTTTTGTACTGGAGAAGATTTCTTCCGAATCTCGAGTTTTATAAAAAACTGGTGATCGCTTTTCTGCCGGCAGCGATCATCGGGCTGGCGGTGAAAAGCAAGATCGACCTGCTGCTGGACAGCGTTCAAATCGTCGCCTGGACCTTGGTCTTGGGTGGAGTCATTTTGATTCTCACCGATCGCTATTTTCAAAAACACGCAGGCCAAAAGAAGATCGAAAACATGAGCTGGAAGGATTGCCTGAAGCTAGGCTTCTTGCAGTGCTTTGCTTTTATTCCGGGTGTGTCTCGCTCGGGCGCCACCATCGTCGGCGGACTTTATTTGGGGCTGACTCGCAAAGAAGCGGCCGAGTTTTCTTTTTTCCTGGCTGTGCCGACACTGGCCGGCGCGACTTTGATTAAAACATTGGGAATCATCAAGACGATCACGTCGGATCAGATCGCATTTCTGGTTGCCGGCATGGTGCTGAGTTTTATTTTCGCGGGCCTGGCAATTCGTTTTTTCCTTCAGGTCGTCAGCCGCTTTGGTTTTTTCCATTTTGGCGTTTATCGGATTTGTTTGGGTGCAGTGATTTTATTTTTGATTGCAAGGGGTGAATTGTGAACGAGGTTCGAGGGATTTCAAGTGAAGTGAATGATTGGATGACGAGCACGCTTTTCCTGATGCCGAACTGGAAATGGATTGGACTTGCGATAGCGATCTTCGCAGGCTTTTTGCTGAAATCTATTTTGAAAAAAACATTCAGCAAACTGAAAACTGCCGGCTGGATGAAATCCCGCGCCCGCGGATTTGCTTTGCACTTGATCAACACGTCGATTGAAAGCCCTTTGGCGTGGATTCTGACTTGCTTGTTCTGGCATGCCTCAACCGACAGCCTCAGCCTGCAACCAGGACTGGAAAAATATCTGGGGATCATGATCACCCTGGTGATGGCGTTTAATCTGGTTTTGCTTTTGTACCGCGCCGTCGAAGCGCTGGGTGAAGTGTTGCTCGAGTACACTCGCACGACTGACAATCCGCTGGATGATCAATTGGCGCCAATGGCCACCAAGATTTTGAAAGTTTTGGTCATCATTCTGGGCGTTCTAATTTGCCTGCAAAACTTTGGCGTCAACGTGACGTCCCTGCTGGCCGGTCTTGGTATCGGAGGCTTGGCGATTGCTTTCGCTGCCCAACAAACGGTGGCCAATCTTTTTGGTTCCGTCACCATCGTGGCCGATCGTCCGTTCCAAGTCGGCGATTGGATCAAGGTTGGCGATGGTATTGAGGGAATCGTGGAAGATATCGGATTTCGCTCGACTCGTATTCGCACGCTGTACAACAGCTTGATCACGGTTCCCAATGCGACGATCGCCAACGAGAAGATCGACAATATGACCGGTCGATCGCTTTTGCGCATTCGTCACACGATTGGTCTGACTTATGATGCGACGTCGGATCAGATGAAGCATTATATGAAAATCTTGACCGAGTATTTGAAAGCACATCCAGATGTGGATCAAGAGGACATCGTGGTTCGCTTTGTCGCCATGGGAGATTTCAGCCTGCAGATCTTGGTGAACTTTTTTATCCCATCGCAATTGGCCAAGCGCGAGCGCGAAATCCAAGAGAACTTTTTGTTCTTTGCCATGAAGACCGCCGAAGAGCTGAAGCTGGAATTCGCTTTCCCGACGGCGACTCATTATGTGAAGCCAATGCTGCCAAAGCAGGCGTCACAGTTGCATCCGCAGGCTTGATCACAGTTTCGATTTAAAACTAGCCTTTCTTCAGGGTCTCAGAGTCTTTAAAATGAAAGCATGAGACCCTTTCTTTTT
>CBIHPB010000313.1:0-4551 GCA_966211485.1 uncultured Bdellovibrio sp. | reverse complement strand
CTGCGCCATTCAGTCCGGTCGAACGACTGGAGGTGATGCTGCAAAGACTTTGAATCGCCGCTGCACTGAGCATCGCCGCCGCTTCGGCCATTCCCTCAAACAGAGGAGCCGGGTAGCGCGCATTCAAAAAACAACCTTCTGGGGTCGTCACCCGGACAAGGGAGTAAATACCTTCGTTCAGCAAAAAGTCCTCGCCCAAGAAAGCCAGAACCCCACCCATGCAAGCGCCGTAAGTCGCCGCATCGGTCAGGAAAAGCCGTTTGGAATTCGACGAGCCAGCAAAATCAAAGTGAACGCCGTCATTGTCGAGCTCGGTGTGCATGCGGACCACTTCGCCCGTTTCGAAAGTCAGATCGAAGCGCTGCTCGCCATGAGGAAGATCCATCAGGCGACGGTTGATACGATTCTGAGTTTCGGTGAGCAAAGCTTTTTGAACTGTTTTAGCTAAGAGGCCCGGAGATTTATTCACCCAGGACTTGAACAGATCAATTTGCCGCCACATCACGTTCAGTCGCTCTTCAAATCGCGGTGCAAGTCCCGCCGGTGCCTGCGGATGGGAGCCAATCGCTTCGAGAATTGCTGTGTTCAGTTTTCGTCCAGCCGCAATTGGTGTCGGCGGAATGCGAATGCCTTCGTCTTCGAGGCGCTGCGCGTGTGCGAGGCGAGGTTTGAATCGGGTGCGGAAGGCGAAGTGGAATGTCTGATCGCCAATCTGGAAACAAGTCACAAGGCTCATCACCGAAAGGATGGTTCCGCCGCTGAACGGATCGTTAGAAAGAACGACTTCGCCTTCTTTGATCTGGAAATATTTTTTGACGGTCTGAATGCAGGCGCCAAAAGTTCCGATGTCGTTGATGGTCTCGTACTTGATGGCCAAAAGCTGGCCTTCCGGATTCATCAAGGCAGCGGATTCGAAAGGTCCGACCAGTTCGCTCAAGAGACGTGTGAGCTCTGTCATTTGCAGAACGGTCTTCATGGCTGGCCTTCTTTCATGGCATGAATGCTGTGGATTTCACGTTGCTCGGCCTGTGGATCCAGCACCAGCTCAGTGCCATGCCATTTTTTCTTCAAGAGAGGATAAAAGTGCGGAGCAAAAATTCCTGAGATCACGGTGCGCTTGGCGTTCGAATGCGATTTGAAGTGGCATTCGATCGATACCATATGCACCAAGTGATCGACCAAGTCCTGAATCAGGCTGTCGACCGTGTTATTCGAAAGCTCGGGAATATTTTTGATCATCGCCGTCAGCTGATTGCGAAACTTTTGCGTCCCATTGGCCTGAACCTGTGCGACGGGAACTTTGAATTTTTCATTCAGCACATCAAACGTGGTGGGCTTCAGCGCGCGGCCAAAAGCCATCGGACCGGGCTCGTAACCCAATTCGTTTTTCGAAAACTGAATGCCCCCCCAGAAGCCGCCGTTCACCTCTTGAGTGGGCTGTAAATCCAGCTGGGAAATCCGCGGAATGCGACCCGCAATCAAGCCCCACGGACTTTCCCAGTGTGGTGCTTCCAGCTGGGTTGAAATCAGCGCCCAGTTTTCAAGTCCCAGGTACAAAACCTGATCGGCCTCTGACTTCATGGATTCGGCAATCACGCGCGTCCACGAGAAAAGGCTGCCGGCGATATGATTCTTATCTTCTTTGAAATCCAGACCGGTGCGGCTGAGGAACGCGAGCTCGACCGAAGCTTCGCCCCAGCTTTTTTTGATGTCTTCGACGTGCTCGGAAAAAGCACCTGACAGACAGGCGTTGATGACGTTTCTTCGCCAGGCTGGCATTTCGTCGCTGGAATCTTTTTCGCGAGGTGCGGCCAAGACTTCGAAGCCTTGCTCTTGAAAATATTTGGCGACCTGAGTTTCGTGAGTGGGATTGAGATGCGAGAAGAGCAAATTCACACAAACACGTTTCACGCTCATCAGTTTCAATTTTGAATTGATGAACTCAAGCTCGCTGAGGTCCACCGGTCGCACAACGTCGCCTTTGGAGTTGAGACGCTCGGACAATCCGAAGATCAATTCCTGTGAGGCCAGCGGTTCTTGGCGGCGGGGTTTGAGATCGAAATAATTGGGGAGCACCGGCTGACGCAGAATCGGCCAAGTTTCAAAACCGGAAGTCACAACTTGAGCGACGGTTCCGCCCAGTTTGGCATCGAGAATTTTTTCGAGGAAGCGCGAGCAGACGTGCACTTTTTCAGGTGTGCCGTGTTCTTGCCAGAATTTTTTCAGTGCCACGCCCAAAGGCTCTTGTGGCAGATAAAAACGACGGCTCGCTTTCAATGTTTTTCGCTCGAAAATTCCGATATCCGCGAAGGAAAGGCCGACTTGAAGATACGCGTGAAGTGCCATCTGGTTACAGTTTCCCCGGTAATTTCTGCTTGATTCAAACCAAATTAAAGTTACAACTAACAGCTCCGAAAGTCCATGTTAGATAAAGGAATTCTTAACCATTTTTTATGTCAGGTGACCTGTGAAAGTTTCCTCTGAAATTCTGAATATGACCCCATACAAACCCGGGAAACCGATTTCCGAAACTCAGCGCGAGTATGGAATCAAAGATGTCATCAAACTAGCAAGTAACGAGAACCCCTTGGGAGTTTCGGATAAAATTAAACAAACGCTTATCGACGCCATCTCTCGGGCGCACATATACCCGGACGCGTCATGCTTCGAACTTGTGCAGAAACTTTCAAAAGTTTGGCAGGTCCCCCAGGAACGCATTGCGGTCGGAAATGGCTCGGACGAGCTGATTGATTTGTTAGTGCGCATTTATTGCGAGCCGGGCGAGTCCATCCTGACCAGTGAAGCAGCTTTCGTGGCCTATTCCGTACGGGCCGCAGCCTCTCGGGTGAAAGTGCAGCGGACACCGCTGGCCGCAGGTTATCGTTTTGATCTGAAGGCGATGGCCAAATATCTTCGCGAAAATCGTGAAACCCAAAAAATTCGCCTGGTGTTTATCGCCAATCCGAACAATCCAACGGGCACATACAACACTCGCGCTGAGGTCGAAGAATTTTTGAATGAATTCGGCAATCACGATGAAGTGCTGATCGTCTTTGACGAAGCTTACACTGAATTCGTGCGGGCCAAGGATTACTATTCAGCCCAGCATTACCTGACGACTTATAAGAATGTTGTCGTGCTGAAAACTTTGTCCAAAATCTACGCGCTGGCGGGGCTCCGAATCGGCGTGATGTTGGCGCCGGCCGAAACCGTCGAATTGGCCAACCGGGTTCGGACCCCTTTCAATGTCAACGAGTTTGCCCAGGCGGCAGCCCTGGTGGCGCTGGATGACTATGATTTTATCCGCAAAACCTGTGAAGCGACCTGGCAAGGATTGGATTATTTTTACCAAGAGCTCAAAAAAATGGGGCTCCCTTACATTGAATCGCAGGGGAACTTCGTCATGTTTGACACTCTTCGCGAAGTCGGCGAAGTTAACGAGTCTCTTTTACGACGTGGAGTGATCATGAGGCCGATTCAAAATTACGGCTTCAGGACCGAAATGCGCCTCAGTGTGGGTCTCCCGCACGAGAACAAGCGCGCCATCGAAGCTCTTCGCGAAGTAATCAAAGACATTAAGCCGATCAAGTAATAACAAGTGATTTTGAGAGCAACAGGTCAGGGGACGATGGAATTTGATATGGGACGAGTTGTAACGATTGATGGACCCGCAGCTTCTGGGAAAACTTCTGTCAGCCGCGAGCTGGCTCGTCGATTGGGCTGGCACTGGGTTTCAACCGGAGCTTTCTACCGTGGTTTAGCTTACGCCGCCCAACGCCTGAATCTGAATTTGGATGATGAAAATCTTTTGAGCGAACTTTCTGATGGCAACCAGTGGCGCGTGGAAATGGCCGAAAGCAAAACCCGCGTGTACTTTGGCGACGAAGACGTAACCGATGAAATCGGCCGCGAAGACGTCGGCAACGTGGCCAGCCAAATCAGCCACTTCCCGAAAGTCCGCGCCAGCCTTTTGGCAGGCCAGCGCGATTGCATGAACCGAACCGAAGGTTTGGTCGCCGAAGGCCGTGACTGTGGAACGGTCGTGTTCCCAAATGCCGAAGTGAAGATCTACCTCACCGCACGCTCTGAAAACCGTGCCGAACGCCGCGCGAAAGAGCAGGGCCTGTCGGCCGAGTCTTTGATTGAAGAGCAGAATAAACGTGATTTGCAGGATTCGACTCGCAAGGCGGCGCCTATGAAGGTGCCTGAGAATGCGATGGTCATTGATACGACAACGATGGATTTTGAGGCGGTTGTTTCCACTGTGGAGAAATACGTGCGGTCGGTTTTGAAGAAGTAAGAGTTTGCTTCGGTTGTAGTGTCTGCGTCCTGCCAATCGGGCCTCTTCGCCGGCCCGAACCCGCGAGCAAATGGCCGTCCGGGCCATTTGCTCAAGTGAATTAGGAAATTTTGTTTGATCTGCGCTTCGCTGGATCTTGTGGTTCTGGTTGCACTCACTTTATTGGATGTTAATTAGCGTCACATAAAGTGAGTAGTGATTGAGATCTTCCACCAAAGACCAATAAAATGGTCAGCCGACCAATATATTGG
>CBIHPB010000312.1:0-4561 GCA_966211485.1 uncultured Bdellovibrio sp. | reverse complement strand
CAGTCCTCGGAAATAACAGCTTCGTTGTTCGTTTCATTTTGCACCAAAGGCATCATCGACAGAAGGGCCATGAAAGCCCCCGTGCTCATCGGAAAACTTCGCACCAACGGGTCGAGCAGAAGAAAATTCGTTTCCAATTTCGGCGTTTGGGTCAGCACACAAATCGGCACCTTGGCCAGATCCCGTTTGCTGCGGATAAAAGAAAAGGCCGCACCAAAATCGCTGCCCTCGCCCGATGAAGGCAAGACGATCATAATCATCTGCAGCTTTTGCATCGTCAGCTTTTGAATGAGCTCAAAAGTATTTCGTGCTTGATGCACATAGGCTCCGCCAAATTGCTCGGACGCCTGTTTGATATCCGTTTCCAAAGCCTTGTTTTCTGCGATCAAACCGATATGGATCTTCGACATGCATTAAGCGTCTCAAACGGTCCCCAGCGATGCAAAGTTTTTTGCAAAGAACGAGCACTTGCCAGTCTTAAGATTCCATATAGAATATGGCGGAAGGTGATCGCTCGTGAACAAACAAGTTTTGATTCAAAAAATCGTCACACATTTGGAAAAAGAGCTGGTCGCTTTAAAAGAAGCTGCGATGGCCACCTACGAAGCTGCGACCAATGAAGAAAGCAAACCCGAAAACGAGTACGACACCCGAGGCCTTGAAGCCTCCTACTTGGCCGGCGCCCAAGCCAAACGAGTCGGCGAAATCGAAGAGCTGATCTACACCTACAAAGACCTCGAAGTCCGATCCTTCAAAGCCGATGAGGCCATTTCCTCCACCGCCCTGGTCGAGGTCCAAATAAATGACAAAAGAAGTTTCGTGTTCATTATGTCCAAAGGCGGCGGCACGATCCTGACCGTGGATGGGATTTCGGTTCAGATTGTCACGCCGAGCTCCCCTCTTGGGGAGGCTTTGCTTGGACTTCGAGTGGGGGATACGGCGATTGTCGAAACCGGGGATAAGATTCGGGAGTATGATGTTTTGTCGGTTCAGTAAATGACTGGACCGCGCAGTATCTGCGTCCTCATGACGAGCAAGAAGCCTCGAATCCACTCGAACTAGACCTCGTAAGTATCCAAAATGAGATCGTTTCTAACTCTACTCTTTGATAATGAGATTATCTTTAAGCTCATTTGGATTCTCAGCAGTCGGTGGAAAATGCTGAGCCAAAATCCCGCCGCATTTCTCAACCGCCGCCACCATTCCCTCGGCCGTTTTACCCAGCTGAATGCCTTCGACCATCTGATCCACGATCTGCTTCCAGGTTTCGGGTGGAAGCTTTTCGGCGATGGACTGATCGGCCAGGACCACCGCTTTTCGCTCCATCAAAGACAGGAACAACAAGATCCCGGTGCGAGCCTTGGTTTGAACAATTCCGGTTTGATAGAACTCAAGAAGCGCCCGCTCTTCGACTTGAAAAATCTGATCACCTTGTGGAACGAACAATCGCTGAATCCAAACCAGCTTGGCCAGCGGAATGGAGATCAGAAAGCTCACCACCGCCATCGCCAAGGTCGACCAGATCAGTCCAATTCTTAAGAGCATCGGATTTTGCGGAACCTCGAAGGCCAGCAAGGCCACCAAAATAACGAGACTGAGCATAAAGGCGACATGTCCTGTGGTCGATGACCGGCGAACGATCATCGGCACGATTTCGCCCGAGGTTTTGGCTTCAGCTAGCGCGACTGCCGCGCTGACCTTTTCGGCGTCACCAGCTTGCAAAAAACTTTTGGACCAATTCGATTGAACAGGTGAATTACCAGCTGCCACTGGCACCTCCTCCACTAAAACCGCCACCACCGCCGGACCATCCTCCGCCGCCAGAGCTGCCGCCCCCACCCCAGCCACCGCCGCCGATGAAAGGACCTCCGCCCCAACCGCCACCGCCTCCCCAAAAGGATCGACGTCGGCGCGGACGGAACAAATTGCTCATGGCAAATAAGAGAACAAATGCCAGAATGAAAAGTCCTTCATAGCGCTTAAACAAAGAGACTTTCTTTCGGCGCACCTCGGGAAGCTTCCCCGAAGCCGCCAAGTCTTTGTCGACCTCTGCGATAATGGCCGAAGCCCCTTGCACAATTCCCTGCGAGGCAAGTCCTTGGCGAAAGAAGGGCGCCATCACATCGGATACGATTTGCTTGGCCGTAATATCGGGAATGACCCCTTCAAGTCCTTGACCGACTTCGATGCGGATTTTCTTTTCCTGCATCGCCACCAACAGCAAAACGCCGTCGTCTTTTTTCTCATCGCCCAGCTTCCACTGCTCGACCACCCGGATTGCGTATTCCTCAATCTCCATTCCGTTCAGAGAAGGGACGGTCAGAATCTGAAGCTGGCCTTTGCCGTGCTCGTGAAACTCACGAAGCAGTCCGCGCAACTGCTCTTGATCCCGAGGCGTGATGATGTGCGCGAGATCCATGACCGGATCTTTCAAATCCGGCGCTTGAAATTCGCCACTGGCCGCATGCAAAGTGCTTGCGATCAAAAGTCCGGCAATAAGCGAAGAAATTGCGGCGATCAATTTCATTACATTTTAACTTCTGGCGGTTTTTCGGTCGCCGTTTTTTCTTCCGCAGTCAGATCCCACTGCGGCATCTTTTCGAAGTGATACATGACCCCGTTTGTCCAGCTGGTCGGCGGCACCGTCACCAGATTGTTGAACTGGCGAATCGAATCGATATAGCGCTGACGAGCCACTGTGATGCGGTTTTCCGTTCCTTCCAACTGCGCTTGCAAATCGCGGAACTGAGTGTCGGCTTTGAGGTTCGGATAGTTTTCAGACACCACCATCAAGCGTCCCAAAGCCTGAGACAGCTCGCCTTGGGCGGCCTGGAATTTTTGCAATTGCTCGGGAGAAATTTTGGTCGGGTCGATGGTCACTTGGGTCGCCTTTGCACGAGCTGCGATCACCCCTTCCAGGGTTTCGCTTTCGTGTTTGGCGTAGCCTTTGACCACGTTGACCAGGTTTGGAATCAGGTCGGCCCGGCGTTTATATTGGTTGGTGACTTCCGCCATCGAGGCTTCAACATTATTTTTGCCTTCTGGGATAGATTGGATTCCACATCCGGACAGAAACAGGGCTGTCGACAGCAAGGTCGCCAGCTTCAAAGTGAGAGCAGTTCGAGAGAGAGATTTCGACAATTTCATTCGTTTTCGACTCCTTAGTCTGAGAGATAAATTACTTGATCTTTGGAGGAAAAAACAGTTCATCTGGAATGACGCATGAAGCTTCAATTTAAGCAAAGAGATTCCCTCATTATCATTGATAAGCCGGCCGGGTTTTCGACTCACTCGCCCGATCCAGGGAAATTGGGAATCTGCGAAATTTTTGAGAAAGAGCTTCAGACCAAACTCTACATTTCCCATCGTCTGGATAAGACCACGACGGGAACTTTGATTCTGGCCACGGACTCTAAAAAGGCAGCCGAGCTGACTGAGATTTTTCAGAATCGTCAGGCCGAAAAAACATATTTGATGATCACCGGAGCCGTCTCTGCTGCTGACGAATTCACCTGCTTGGAACCAATCGACGGCAAAACTTCCGAAACTGAATTCCGCCGCCTTAAACGAAATGCTTTTTTTGAATTGTGGCAAGCCAAGCCTAAAACGGGACGAGCCCATCAGATCCGTATTCACGCGGCCAAAATCGGAATTCCAATTCTGGGCGATGAAACCTATGGCGGCGCGCCCTATCCGCATCTTTGCCTGCATGCTCAAGAGCTGCGAATCCCAGGTGAGGAGCCCTTTGTTTCACTGAACCCCCTGTTTTTTGATCGCATGGGACTTCTGCGGGACCGGGAACTGGTGCAGTGGCTTTCCGAGATCGACCGTCGCCAGCGCCTTTACGGATTTCTGCAAACTCCCCAAACCACCTTGCGCCTCGTTCATCGATCGGATCTGCGCATTGACATGATGGGAGATCAGCTTTGGATTTACTGGTACCGAGAAGCCGATCCGACGGCCGAGGATCTCGAAAGATGTGAAGTTTTGGCCGGGCTGATGAAGAAGAACTGGCTTTTGCGCAAGATGCAAAACCGCGGCGAAGACCCTAACAAGCGTTTTATTTGGAGCTCGGCCGACTGGAAGCAATCGTGGACGGCCGAAGAGAACGGATTGCTCTATCAATTTCATACGGAAAATGGTCAGTCCCCCGGGCTTTTTCTGGATCAAAGAGGCAACCGCCGCCGGGTGCTGCAAAATGTGCGAGGACAGCGGGTTCTCAATCTTTTTGCTTACACCTGTGGCTTTTCAGCCGTTGCCGCCTTTGCCGGGGCCACCGAAGTCACTTCGGTCGACCTCAGCAGTGGATTTTTAAAGTGGGGGCAACAAAACTTTAGCTTGAATGGGCTTGATCCCAAGCTTTATAACTTCCACCAATCCGAAGCGATGCTCTTTTTAAAGGGTTCGATCAAACGTCAGCGCCAGTTCGACCTTATCGTCTGCGACCCGCCTTCGTTTGGCCGGCACAAAGACGGAAAGAAAAGCAGCGTCTTTCGATTGGACCAGGCCTTACCGGAATTGTTGGCGCTGATGATGTTGTACTTTCAGGCACTGCACAGTT
>CBIHPB010000311.1:0-4569 GCA_966211485.1 uncultured Bdellovibrio sp. | reverse complement strand
GCTGGCCCAGAGGCCTTCGGGTTTTTCATAGGATTTAAAAACACGCGACAGATCTCGCGTTTCGATGACGATACTCAAGCTGAAAAATCCTTTAAACTGAAATGACCTCTTTGATTTCGGCCGGCATCAGCTCTTTAAACCGAGCTTCAATACCTTCCTTCAAAGTGGCGGTGGAACTTGGGCAGCCAGCGCAAGCGCCTTTCATGTGAATGGCCAAAGTTCCTTCGGTGTAGTTTGCAAAAGTGATATCGCCGCCATCCATCGCAACAACGGGACGGATTTCGGCGTTCAAAATGCGTTTGATTTGCTTCACGATCTCCGAATCGTTTTCGTCATCTTCGTTTGAGGCTTGAAACTGTGGTTCAACGTACACAGGTTCGCCGCGCTCGAGATGCTCGCGGATCAGGCCTGCCAGTGGTTCGGCCAAAATATCCCAGTCCACCCAGTCTTGCTTGGTCACGGTCACGAAATTAGGGCCGATAAAGACGCCGTTCGTCCATGGAAAGCCAAAAAGTTTGCTCGCCAGAGGGGAATTGTGTGCTTCTTGAGCAGATGGAAAATCATGCGGTGTCTCAATGATCTGAAATGGCAGATTGAACTTGAGCGTGGCAGGATTCGGAGTGCTTTCAATAGAGATCGAAATCGGTTGTGACATATGGCTCCAATAAGTCTCTCCGTCGAGGGGAAAAGTCAATCAGCTCCTTGCTTTGAAAGCGAAAAGACAATAGTGTTTTGGCCTTCAAGGAGACCCCTCATGACACCAAGAGTAAGAGAGATCCTGAGCTGGTATGGCTCGGACAATCCCGGCGTATTAACAAACCTGGCGCGAATGATGAATTCAGGCCGCTTGAAAGGCACTGGAAAACTTGTGATTTTGCCAGTCGACCAAGGTTTCGAACACGGACCGGCCCGATCTTTCGCTAAAAATCCAGATGGCTACGATCCCGCTTACCACTTTCAATTGGCGATCGAATCTGGCTGTAACGCTTACGCAGCTCCGTTGGGTGCTTTGGAAGCTTGTGCTCGTGATTTCGCGGGCGAAATTCCCTTGATTCTGAAAATCAACAACTCGGACACATTGTTCGGGAACAAAGCTCCGATCTCAGCGCTGACTTCAAACGTGGACGATGCTCTTCGTTTGGGTTGTGCGGGAATCGGCTTCACAATTTATCCAGGATCAGCTGAACGCAAAAGCATGTACGAAGAAATTCGTCACGCCTCTGCGGAAGCGAAAAAAGCGGGCTTGGCTGTTGTGATCTGGTCTTATGCTCGTGGCGAGCAAATCTCGAAAGAGGGTGAGACCGCAATCGACGTGATCTCTTACTCGGCACATGTGGCGGCTCAATTGGGCGCGCACATCATCAAGGTGAAACCGCCAACAGCCCACATCGAACAAGATGCGGCTCGCAAAGTTTACGAAGCTCAAGGCATCAAAGTCAGCTCGCTGGCTGATCGCACAAAGCATGTCGTGCAAAGCTCGTTCGCCGGTCGCCGTATCGTCATCTTCTCAGGTGGCGAAGCAAAATCCACTGACGAGATCATGGGTGAAGTGACCCAGCTCGCACAGGGCGGAGCTTTCGGTAGCATCATGGGCCGCAACGCTTTCCAACGACCGAAAGCCGAAGCGATTCAGTTGCTGCACAAAGTTCAAGACGCATTTGCAGGAAAGACTCTGTAATTAGTTTTTTTAGAAAAAGGAATTCACATGTCTCATGGTGATGACAATCCGTTAAGAGCCGAGAAACGCAAAAAACTTCACGCTCTGAAAGAAAAGGGGATCAATCCGTTTCCCTATTCTTTCGATCGCAACGCCAAGATCGCGGATCTCGTCACCAAGTACGCGCAGAAACTGAATTCCGGCGAAAAGGTCATTGATTCCAATTACAAAATCGCCGGCCGTGTGATGACTGTGCGAAATATGGGGAAGGCCGCGTTCTTCAATATTCAGGATCAATCGGGCTCTTTGCAGATTTACCTGAAGCTTGAGGAGTTGTCGGAAAAAGACCGCCAAAGTTTCGAGCTGATCGATCTCGGCGATATCGTCGGTGTCGAAGGTTACGCTTTCAAATCGCAAAAGGGCGAGTTCTCTTTGCACTGCAAGCACTTCACGATGCTGACAAAGACGCTTGAACCGCTGCCAGAGAAATTCCACGGAATTGCCGATGTCGAAATCAAGTACCGACACCGTCATCTAGATTTGATTTCGGATGTGGACTCGCGCCGAGTGTTTGAGACACGTTCAAAAATCATTCGCGAAATTCGAAATTATTTGGATGGCCGCGGCTTCTTGGAAGTCGAAACGCCAGTTCTGCAGCCGATCTACGGTGGCGCGGCGGCATTCCCATTCGCGACTCATCACCGTGCCTTGGACATGAAGCTATTCATGAAAATTTCGCCCGAGCTTTATTTGAAGCGCCTGATCGTCGGCGGATTCGAAAAAGTGTACGAGATCGGTAAGAACTTCCGTAACGAAGGCATCGATCGCACACACAATCCCGAATTCACCATGCTCGAGTACTATGAGGCCTACACAGACTACAACTATCAGATGAAGCAGTTCGAAGATCTGATCTCGCAGCTGGCGCTGAAGATTAACGGCAGCATGAAGGTTGTCTTCCAAGGCAAAGAAATCGATTTCACGCCGCCTTGGCGCCGACTGACCATTATGGACGGTATTCGTGAATACGCGCAGGTCGATCCGGATAAAATTTCGGATGAAGACCTGTTGAAAACCCTGAAAAAGTATCCAGACGTCTACGGCAAAGTTGCTGACACCGCCAAAGGCACAGCAAAAGTTTCCCGTGGCGAAATGCTGGTCCGTCTATTCGAAGCAACTGTCGAAGAACATCTCTGGCAGCCAACCTTCGTGATGGATCACCCAGTCGATATTTCTCCACTAACCAAGGCCCATCGCGAGAAAAAAGGATTGGTTGAACGTTTCGAGCCATTCGCAGCTTGCATGGAAATCGGCAATGCTTATTCCGAGCTCAATGATCCAGAAGAGCAGTACGAACGCCTGAAAGAACAAGAAGCCAAGCGTGTGGTGGATGAGGAAGCTCAGCCAATGGATGAGGACTTTGTGCATGCGATTGATACGGGTATGCCGCCAACAGGTGGCGTGGGAATCGGGATCGAGCGTATCGTGATGATCTTGACCGACCGCCCAAGCATCCGGGATATCATCTTGTTCCCAACCATGAAGTTTAAATAAGCGATGAAGAACCTGATCCTGATTTTAATTTCGATGATCTTTTGGTTGGGCTGTCAGCAGACGCCCACCAAGGTCTTTCAAAGTGTTCCAACGCAAGTGAAAGGGTCGGAAACAAAATCGGGTGGTGAAATTCAGGTCAAAGACACCACCGTACTGATCGATGCTCGTCCGGCCTTTGATTATTCGGTCGCGCACCTCAATGGTGCCATCAATCTCAAGCCTGACGATTTCACTCAACGTGAATCTCCGCTCTTAGGTTATCTCGAAAAAGACACCTTCAGTATTGCAAGATATCTGGCCCGCAAAGGGATCTCTCCGGAAACACCGGTTGTTGTTGTTGGACGGGGGCTTCAAGGAAACGGCGAAGAAGGCCGAGTCGCTTGGACACTGAAATATCTAGGCGTGAAAGATGTGAAATTCGCCAGCATTGATTATTTCTCGATGCCATTGACCACCGCCGAAGCTCCGCCAAAGGCAGCTGTGCCGATTTGGAAGCCCGAGATTGATGAAACCTTGCTGGTGGACCGCACACATTTTGTGACCGAAATGATGAAGCCGCGAATGGATGAACACGGTCTCGTGATTATCGATGTGCGTCCGGTGGAAGAATACCTTGGGAAAGTTTCTTCAAAAGACACCAAACCTCCGCCAGACATCGGAGCGATCAATATTCCATGGACCGAATTCTTTGCCAGAAACGGATTGGTTCAAGAGACGATCAAATCCAAACTGCAAACCCAAGGCATCACCGAAGATCGAAAAATCATGGTGATCGCTAATAAAGGAATTGAATCCGCAGCGGTGACCATGGCGCTTCGCCAGTTGGGTTACTCAAAAGCCACCAATTATGCCGGTGGATACCTCGAGCTGACGGCTCAGAAAATTCCAAAAAAGTAGCTCCGGCGGCTGGGGTGCTAAAACCCCACCCCCGCAAGCCGCAGTGCCAGGGGCACGATTGGCTAGACAGCCGCCGGTATTGATTTCTTCAATGTCGCCGATCGACCCTCTAGCTTCGGAAATGTATCCCACTGCGAAGAACATCGCAAAAAACAGGAATACTTTCCAGAAAACCATGTGAGCGAACGGACTGGATTGGTTTTCCATACCTGAAACTTATCGGCGGGATTTTTCAAAGGTCGAGATGTCAGAAATAATTTTTGTCTGTGCTGATGCAAATTCAGACAATTCCCAACTGTTCTTTTGAGTTCGATCTCCGAGTGAGATTCGAAAATCAAGATTCTCCCTAGCGCCTCGTCTGACGCCACCACCTATCCAAATTAACTCTGAGAAGGATACACGCTATCTATTTTCTCCCACGGCTGGACTCGTCTAAGTCTGTCGACGGAGACAGAGGAGCC
>CBIHPB010000310.1:0-4586 GCA_966211485.1 uncultured Bdellovibrio sp. | reverse complement strand
AGCCATCGCTTCTGGGAAGCGCGGCTGACGGTAATCAACGATTTCAAGACCTTTTTTCAGCAGCGTCTGAGCCCAGTTCATTAGGTAACCTGAGAATGGGTTTTCGAGGATCAGGAGATAATTTTGAATGGGCTTGTGCTCGAGGTGGTAAAAAGCTTTGAGCAAACGATCATCTGGATTTTCAATGATGACGGATTTCTGCAGATCGGCCGTGCGAAGAACTTTGCGGTAACTGTTCAGGTCGTTTGCGGTTCCCTTCACCAGAATCTGGCAATAAGTACCGAACGGAATGATCTCAACAAGTTCCAACTCTTTTCGATTGGTGGCGATGTTGGCGGCCTCTAAAGCAGCCCCGTATCCCGCAACCTGAATCAGTGCAAATGCAGTCACACGATTTCTCCGATAAGGTCATATTCCATGCTGTCAGTCACCAGAACCTTTACGATATCACCGATCTTAGCTTCGCCGTCGTTGATCAGAACGACGCCGTCGATATCTGGCGCTTGTTGAGACATACGTCCCTGCAACAGCAAATCCGTTTCTTCGCTGTAGCCTTCAACCAAAACATCGACCGTTTTACCGATAAACGCACGGTGCTTTTCACGAGAAATGTTCTGCTGAACTTCCATCACCGCCTCATAGCGGCGTTGCTTGGTTTCCTCGTCCACTTGGTCCGCCATTTTTCCACCCGGAGTATTCTCTTCCGGTGAATATTTAAAGCAGCCGACGCGGTCAAACTGTTGTTCCGAGATAAATTGCAGCAATTCTTCGAACTGTTCCTCGGTTTCCCCAGGGAAACCCACAATGAATTGTGTGCGGATGACCGCGTTTGGAATTTGCTCGCGAATGTTCATCAAAACCGTTTCGACTTCTTCACGAGTCATCTTGCGGTTCATCTTTTTCAGCACTTCGTTATTGATATGCTGCAAAGGCATATCGAAATACTTCACCAACTTGTCGCTGTTTTTGATCAGGTCGATCATACCTGGAGTGATTCCATCTGGATACAGATACAGCATGCGAACCCACTCAACACCTTCGATTTCAGACAAGGCCTTCAACAGAGACTCGGGGCTTTCCACCGCATCTTTGTTCTTGCGGCGAAGATCCCATCCGTAATCGGTGAAGTCGTGGCTGATAATCAAAAGCTCTTTCACGCCGCCTGCGACCAGAAGCTTGGCTTCATTCACAACGTTTTGCAGTGTTCGCGACTGCAGATTTCCGCGGATCAAAGGAATCGCGCAGAATGCACAACGTTTCAGGCACCCTTCTGAAATTTTCAGATAAGCGCGGTGACGAGGCTGCGAATTCACTCGTGGAGTCGTCTCTTCTTGCAGGTAAGTCGGCAGATTGAAGAATGTTTTGTTCGCATCGCCTTGCTCGTGTCCTTTCAGAATCTTAGCGATGTTCTGGAATTCACCGGAACCAACGAACAAATCGGCCTCCGGGAGTCCTTCGACGAGATCGCCCTTATAGCGCTGGGTCAGGCAGCCGGCGACAACTACTCGCTTCACTTGACCCTGCTCTTTCAGCTGGGTCATATCAAGAATGCGCTGGATGGATTCTTTCTTGCTGTCTTCGATGAAACCGCAAGTGTTCACGATGACCGTGTCCGCACCTTCGGCGTCGTCAGAAATCGAGTAGCCTTCCTTCATTAAGGTGCCGGCCATGATTTCGCTGTCGACCAGATTTTTCGGACAGCCAAGACTGATAAAGTGAACTTTGTTCGAACCAGAGGTTGTGTTCGTATTCATATTTCGGTGACCTGCGCGCCTTTCGGTGGCTTGTATTGGAAGATTTTTTTGTTCATTTCCTTTTTGAACTGGGCATTGGTGAACTTCATCACCGTCAGATTGCCGATATCGTCCTTATAGGAAATTTCAGAAACAAGTTTCGACGTGTTTTCAATTTTCAAAGTCAGATGCTTGATCGCCAGGTCGCTGGTCAGAGACTCGGTTTCATAAACCGTTTGGCTGCCATCTTTTTTTGAACTCAGAATTTTAAAATATTTTGTGACCGGATCTTTCGTCAGCAAAGTCGCAAACAAAGTCTGTGCCTTGTTTTTACCGGAGATTTTAGATTTGGTGACTTGAACGGATCCACCGAAATCGCTGGATGGCTGCTGCTCGTTCCACAGTGTGCTGCCGTCATAGACCAGCAAAGATTTTTCTGGATCTTTGCTTTCCAAGCGGAACAATCCGGCCGACAAAGAAATCTCTCCCTGATTCTTTGATTCTTTTCCGGTGAGATCGGACTTCACTGTTTTTTCCAACGACATCTGAACCATCTTCGCTTGTCGATATTTGGCGGTCGATTCGGTGAGAGTTTTCAGATCGGGTCCGGCTTCCGATTTTTTCGGCGCGCCTGCTGCAAAAACAAATGATGTGAGAATCACAAAGAGCGTGTTGAGCACGAGTGATGGTCCTTCCGAAATATTGAGCTAAATCGGGAGTTTATATATCAAAAGAAGGCTTCTGTCGCAAGCTGTCGTCTGTGTGCTAAACACCAGACCTCAAAGCCCTGCGTTCTCCCTATCGCTCGTTTCGCCGCAATTGCTGTTGAGCCGGTTGTGACGATATCGTCGATAAAAATTACATGCTGCCGTCGCAGTGTTGTTCTGCATTCCAAGGAGATTTTCTGTCGCTCGTGCCGGGACTTCTTTTTCTGTGATTGATGCTCGGATGTGTGCGCCAAGGCCTTAACTACTGGAATTCCCAGAACCTGACCCAAAGCTTCTGCCCAAACCCGAGCGTGATCGCGGCCCTCTGTGCCCGGACAGGGAACCAATACAGTTTCTGGTGGCAAGTGCCCGATCTCCACTCTTGCTGCGAAAATTTCTGCATAAAATCGAAAAGCTGCTTGGGGTTGTCCGCCCTTGAGAGAAATCATCAGCTTGGAAACTTTGCGATCCTCGTCGGGAAACCAATCGAACAAGGTCGTAGCTGGAATAAATGTGCCTGCCAGATCAAAGCTTCGCACCGTCGGATGCAGACTCCAAAGATCTCGTTCGCAGGGTTCGCAGAACTGCGAATCGCCAGCCCGGTAAGCTCCGCAGTGCATGCAACATCGTCCTATTTTGTGAATCCAATTCCAGATTTTGTCGGCCATTTGTTTGGTCATTTTTTCCGCTATTGCAAGGACGGGGCTTGGGCAAAGAATGGATTTTCCCTCTGAAAACGTCCGAATTTCGGATCAATCGTTGTGATAAGGAAGGTTCTTTAGAATCGTAAAGCCGCGGTAGATTTGCTCAAGCACCACGGTCTGTGCGACCAGGTGATTGAAGACCATCCTGGAAAGGCTCACCTTCATTTGGGCTCGAGATCGAATGCGATCGTCCACGCCATAAGCACCGCCGATGATAAAGACGGCTCGCTTTTTTCCGGTGTTCATCAGGCTTTCGATTTTTTGCGCGAACTTTCGCGATTCAAGCATGTCGCCGCGCTCGTCAAACAAGACCACATAGTCGTCAGGTTTGATTTCGGCTAACAGGGCATCCGAATCAGATTTCAGTTTGAGCTCGCGGTCATCACGAGCTGCTTTTTTGATTTTGAGATGTTGGATTTCGAAGGGAATAAAAGCCTTGAGCTTACTTGTGTACAGCGCCTGGGCCTCGTCGGACCATGACTCAGACGCCGATGCACAAGTCAGCAGAACGAACTTCACCGAGTCTCTTCTTTTGCGCCTTGGTTTGGAGCAGGAGGAGTTTCCTTCAGGCCCATGTCTTTGGCTTCTTTCCAAAGATTTTCGATCGAGTATTCCTGACGGACATAATCGTAGAAGATGTGCGCGATCACGGTTCCGTAATCGATCACAACCCAGCGACCTTCATCGACGCCTTCCACGCTTTGAGGGAAGATGTTGTACTGTTCTTTCACTGCGCGCATCAGGTTTTCACCTAAAGAAGCCGCATGACGAGTACTGGTACCACTGGCAACCAAAGTAAATTCCGCCGGAGCTGACAGTTGGCGAAGATCAAAACCACGAACATTGATAGCTTTCTTAGAAAACAAAGTGTCAGCACAGAACTTGGTAAAGTCCGAGTAGTCTTTAATCTTATCGCCCGGAGTTTTATAAAGCTTGTTTTCTTTGATGTAGGTTTCCACTGACAGTGGAATGAACTTGGAAACGTTCTTTCCGATACGAACCCACTTGCGCAGTTCTGTTGCCGAAGCCGGAACGTCTTCCAGCTTCAAGAATTGGATATTGCGCCCTGTTTTCAGCTCGATAAAATTGAAATCGAAATCCGCGACTTCTTTTTTCAGAAAGCCAGGGAGATCGTCTTCCGACTGTGGAAATTGAAATCCAGGACGAGACGTGAAAATGATATTGGTCTCTTTGATCAGATCAGTAGCGTTTTTCCACTGCTCGAGCTCTTCCAGTTTGTCCATTCCTACAATCAGGAACAGATCATCCGCGTCCACGGTCTTACGCAGGTTCTTCACAGTGTCGATGGTGTAGGATTTCCCGCCGCGTTTCAGTTCTTGGTCGTCAACGACGAAAGAATCTCCCCAGCCCTGCAATGCAAGTCGGGTCATTTCCAGACGCTGTTCAGGAGTAGGGCCTTCGGTTGGAACTTTTAATGGATT
>CBIHPB010000309.1:0-4589 GCA_966211485.1 uncultured Bdellovibrio sp. | reverse complement strand
AATACCGCCCTTGCTCGTTTCAATCAGCAGGTACTTGGCCCGGCGGTGCACAGACAAAATCTGAGCACCCGCCATCGCCTGCAGTTTTTTAATCGGCATGGGGTCGCGGATGTCGCGTCTGAGAAATTCAAATTTTTCAATGCGCGGCCGATCGCGCGTGATCTCGGCCAGTTCTCGACGAACGACTTCGACCTCGGGAAGTTCAGGCATTTACGACCTACATTTCCGCATCTTGCTCGGAGCGGGATTTTTTTGTTCGCACTGTCGACGTCACCGTCTTTGCTAAATGCGCGCCCGCAGGCCTGCGACGAGGCAATGAGAATGTAAATGTGCTGCCGTTGCCGCCATGACTTTCAGCGCTGACCGTTCCGCCGTGCGCTTCAACAATTGTTTTCACAATCGCCAAGCCCACGCCCGCACCCTGCTCGGCGGTGCTACTTGCTTGCCAGAAGTGATTGAAGACTTCGGAAATTTGTTTCTCAGAAAGTCCCGGACCACTGTCCTTCACCGAAATGTAAACAAACTGCTGATCGCTTCGAACTTTGACCGAGACCTTGCTATTTTTCGGACTGAACTTGATCGCATTGCCGATCAGGTTTGCCAAAACACGCATCACGCGCTCACGGTCCATAAAGGCCAGCACCGGTGGATTGACCGAGTTGAACTCAAGACGGATATCCTGTTGTTTGGCAATCGGCTGAAGCATACGACGAGCATCGTCCAGCACGGTTTCAATTCCCAGCTGATCCAAACGAAGGAGCATATTGCCAGTTCCGGCTTTGGCTTCATCCAAAATATTTTTAATCTGATCATCAATCACACCAACCCGACTTTGAATCAGCTCGAGATTTTCGGCGATCTGACTTGGGTTTGCATTTTTCATGTCTTCGGCCAGCCCTGCAATATCCGCGATTGGCACCTTCAAATCCTGTGACAGAGCCGAAATCATTTCATCTCGTGTCTGCAAAGCTTTCTGAGCCTCTTGATACAGACGATCTCGCTCGGTCACATTGCGTTTACGAACACCCAGCATTCGAAGCACCAAAAGAACCACACCTAAAAACAGAACAGCCGTCAGGCCCGTCAGCCAGGTCATCCCCTGTGGGATCTGCGCTTCGGCACTGGCCGCAGCGCCTTGGGCCCGGCTGCGATCGCGCTCGATCTCGGCATGGTGCAAGGCTACGATTTCATCCAAAGCTTTATCCAGGTTGTCCTGAATGGGCTTTGTTTTCGAGCGATAGAATTGACCGACGATTTTGGATTCGGTTTGCTTCGCCCGGTATTCCATGGCCTGGTCAAAAATTTCTTGCTGCTGATTCTGCAAAGTCTGCAGACGCTTTAAGAGATCAGCCGCCTGTGGCAAATCATATTTTTTCGGAAAATTTTCAAGTGCTTCGGTGAAATCTTTTTTATTTTCTTTTTGCTCGTCCAAAAGAGTGGACGAACCCATCAGGAAAAACGCCAGGCTGTTGTCGATTTGCGATCTCCCCAGATTGCGCATCTTTTCGATATCGACCAAAGCCTGCACATCGACGCTGACCACGGCGTTGCTGGCGGCGATCGTTTTTTTCAAATTAAGGGCATAGATCCAAGAGCCCCCGATCACCACGGCAAAAATCACCGAAAGCGTGACCAAGATTTTACGCTCAATGCTCCAGCTCTTGGCATTCTGAATGCTCGTCATTTTCGAATTTGTTGAATTGTTCGATTGTGTCGATTCTTCTTTTTTTTGTTTTTTCATGAAAAAAAATTAACAACTGCATTTTATGCGAGCAATAAAAATATTATGTACTGTGCTTAAACGCTTTCTCACCGAAAAATATTTTTCATCAATGCAGCAAATGACGCGGAAATTGTCGCTCGTCAGAGCCAGTTTAATGAATTTTTTCGCTCTGTCATGAACTGCAATCATTCGCGCGATTGATAGCGCAATGGATAGTGCATTTGTCCCAGTCTGAGACAACATCTCAAATTTGAACTGTGTCTGGTATTTAGATTTTTGCTCAACTTGCTATTTTCACTCGTCAATTCGATTTTTACCCGCCAAATTTGCAACTCATTTTTACCCCTCGGAATCGCTAATCTGATGGAAGGGGGACGCATGAATTCGCAAGTCATGATCCGACAGATTGTCGCAGACGCCTTGAGATCACCAAGTGGCGACAATGCTCAGCCTTGGAAGTTTGAGTGGGATGGCGATGAATTGAAGATCTATCATCTCAATCAAAAGGCCAAGCACAGCCTGAACCGAAAGAATCATGCTTCCTATATTTCCTTTGGAACTTTGCTGGAAACCATCCACATTTCGGCCACCACCTATGGATATCGGGTGACCGAGAGACTGATTTTTGAAGAGTCCTCGGACATGGCTTTGTGGGCGAAGCTTCATTTTCGCCAAAGCGGATTGCAGAAAGATCCATTGTCGGATGTGATTTCACTGCGAACAACAGACCGCCGGGTCTACGATCAAGGCCCGATGCCAAAGGACGTGGAAAACCAGGTCCTGCAGATTCAAAAGCAATTCCGCAACTGCGAAATTCATATTCAAAAAGATCAAACGCAAACTTTCACGGATTATTTTTTGAAGTGCGAAGAATTTTTATGGAAGAACGTTCAGGTCGTCAGCGACATTGGAAAGTGGCTGCGTCTGACAAAAAAAGAAATGGCTGCCAAGGATGGCATGCCTTGGAGAAGCCTTGCCATCAGCCGGATGGAAGCGCTGTTCTTTCGCCTGGTTCGGCGTTTTCCTTCGCTTCCGAAATTGATTTGGGCCTTGGGCTTCGGACAGTCCGTGCGCGCAAAGGAAAAAAAAACCCTCCAGTCCTCGGCCGCCCTTTTGTGTTTCACAGCCAAGTCCGTCGACCCAGAATCCCTCTGCGAAGTAGGTCGAGTGGCCTACCGGACTTGGCTCTTTTTAAACTCTCAAGGCTTTGGCGTCCAACCGCTCTCTTATTGTTCGACTTCCGTGGCGGATTTGATTTCCGATGCGATGGATCCGAATATCAGTTTGGACGAGTGGAATCTGTTTGCTCGTGGAAAATCAGTGATTCAATCCCATTTCTCGCTGAATCCGGATGAAATTCCCATATGGATATTTCGCACGGGTCTGGCACCTCTGGATCATTTGGCCGATTTGCACACGCCCCGAAATTCATTGAAAAACGTTTTAGAAATTAAACTCCCAACTCTTAAAAGAAAGGGATCGCCCCATGCCAAGCAGGACGTTATCGGAAATATCAAAACGCTTGATGCAATTACTGCCAAAAAAGCTGCGGCTGAATTTAAGTCGTCGAATGCTGACGATTCCAAAACTTTGCGATGATCCCGATTTTCAAGTGAAGATCGCTCAGACCGCGGAAGAGCTGGAGCAAGCTTACCGTCTGCTTCACAACTGTTATGTCAGAAAGGGCCTGACCGAGCCAACGGCATCTGGACTTCGTTGCACTTTCTTCTCCTGTCTGCCGGTGACCACAGTTGTGGTCGCGATGTACAAATCGAAAGTCGTGGGAACAGTCACACTGATCAAAGATAGCGGCCATGGACTGCCGTCAGATAAAGAATTTGCGGGCGAAAACGCCGAGCTCAGAAAACAGGGCCACAAACTTTTGGAAGTTTCCGCTTTGGCTGTGTCACCTGATTTTCGCAACACCTCTCACACGGTGAGCCTGCTTTTGATGAAGTATCTATACAATTATTCAAGCCTCGCCGACACGGATTGCTTGGTCTGCACCATTCATCCACGCGCCCAGGATTTTTATGAAACCCTATGGGGCTTTCGCAGCAACGGTCGAGTCGTGCAATACCCTTTCGTCAATGGCGCTTTGGCTGTGCACAGCTATCTCGATCTCAAAGCTCCGTATTGGAACAAGGTCATCGCCAGTTTTGACACCACGAGAGTGGATAAAAACACAGCTCTTTGGGTGATGATGAAGGACGATCGCTTTCAATATCCCATCCGGCAGCTGGGTCAGGTTTCAGACCCGGTATTAACCCCCCAGCTGCTGGAGTATTTTTTTCTGGAAAAGACAAAACTTTTCTCGGAGCTTTTGGATTACGAAAAGTCGGTGATTGTGCAAACTTATACGCACTATTACGGCGCGAAAGCCCTGCAAAAATTCGAGCAGCAGCTGGGAAACTCGGACCTAAGAGAACACCGAGCCGAAGTCGCAGTGACCGCCACAGTCACGCACGCAGGTCGCCACGAAATTTGCAAGATGATGAATGTCTCCAGTGGCGGCGCCTTTTTGCAATTGCCAAGGCATTTGGAGCTCACAGCTGGCGAAACTTTGCGCATTCGCTTTAAGTTGGGTCAAAAACAGTGCACTTCGGAGGCAACAGTCGCTTGGATCCGTCCCGAAGCTGTTTTATCGGGACCTGCCGGCATCGGAATTCAGTTTTCCAAGCCACAATCAGCCGTGGCGATGGAAACAAAAAGCTTCCTATGGACGGGAACTTAACAAAAAGACACATGTGAAACAGAGCGAAAATGACTTCCCGAAGCAAGCGGCAAAGCTTCGGGTTTTCGCTTGCTGATCGAATTTGAGAGCTCTAGACTTTCTCAATGATCAGCACGCACGTTCTTGATACCA
>CBIHPB010000308.1:0-4590 GCA_966211485.1 uncultured Bdellovibrio sp. | reverse complement strand
CTGGGGCGCTTGTGGGGCAGTTTTCGTTTACTTTGTAAACATCAAGACTATGTGCTTCTAAGTCTTTGCTCGTCACGTTTCGCCGTCCATGGCAGCGCATCCCGAAAACTCGCGCATCCATGCGCTCGCCCTAAAGGGCGCCTTCGGCGTTTTCGCGATATCTTAATGGAAGGGAAATAAAAGCCTACAATCTAAATTCCCTAGCCCATTTGGGCTTCTGGCCCGGACGGCCAGAAGCCCGGGGGTTCGGGGCGCGATAGCCCCGATTGCATGGACGCATGCACTCCATCTTCGCCCCGTACCAGAGAGCGAAGTGACAATCTTCTGTACACAGCTATAGTTTTTACTCGAGCCCTCGCGGCATGAAATCTGAAATCTTTTTCTGCAGCCAGATCTGCGCTATAAAGTTAGGAATTCCGTCATTTCCTATCGAGAAGGAGTGTAAATGAAAGCAAATCTGAGCATCGATTTCAAAAAACTGGTTCAAGATGTCCGCGGTCCAAAAGGTGCGTCGGCACTGACAGAAGAATTCGAGCGTATCACTGGCGAATTCAAAAAGTTGAAAGAAGAAGTCAAACCTCAAGCACAAGCTCAGCTGAAAAAAGCTGAAACCAAGTATCACAGCCTAGTGAAGAAGCTGCAGTCGGCACAAAAAGATCTCGATAAAGAAGTGAAACAAGGTATCAACGTCGTGAAGAAACAAGCAAAAGGCGTTGAGAAAAATCTGGAAAAGAATCTGACTGAGGCCAAGAAAATCGCTGTGAAGCAAAAAGCGAAAATCAAAGCGGCTTTCACAAAAAAGAAAGCGGCTCCGAAAAAGTCTGCCGCTAAAAAAGCCTCTGGAACAAAAAAGAAGACATCGAAAAAAACAGTGACTGCTTAATCGATTCTCTGAAATTTGAAGAATTAATTTCGAAACCCTCGTCAAAAACGAGGGTTTTGTTTTTTCAATACCAAAGATCTTTCACACAGCGATGATCACGTGGAAGATCTTCAAAAGCGATCAATCCCTCAAAGTGATCGATCGGCAGATTTTCAATTTTGCTGGGATCATCGATCATTCGCAGGTTGACAGCCATCCGGCGCCGCCCCTGCTCGTCATCATGATTTGAGAGATAGTAAGCAATGCAGCCACAGTTGGTGCAAAAGTGAAAGCCATTCAGTTTGCGGTTGCGCTCGTAAGCTTTAGTCGGACCTGAAACCGTCAATCCGTGTCCCAGATGTCCGTAGGCCCACAGGGCTCCGTAGCGGCGGCACAAAGTGCAGTTGCAAGCCGTAACACTTTCTAACGGCATATCGTAAGTCCATTTCACAGCTCCACAATGACAAGCTCCATTTAGCATTTTGCAATCCTTTACTGCTTACTGCATCTGTGTCTCAAAGTTGGCGCGAGCCAGCGCCATTTGCTGACTGAAATTCACTTCCGGCTTTGCTTGGAAAGGTTTGAACATCACTTGCGTCAGAAAGCCTGGCACCGTCGAAGCACTGGTGCCTGCGGTAGCGTGACAGCCCATGCAGCTGGATTTGGAATTTTCGACCGGGCCATTGAGACGGTGACCGAGGTCATTATTCGCAAATGCGCCTGGGAATAGAATGGTGTCGCCCGTTTCGGCGGTATCAAATCCTGTTTGCACACCCATCGGACGCATTTTAAAAAAACTTTTTGGCAGTCCCTTGATCGCTTTCAAAGGATTTTCCATTCCCAGCAAAGCTTTAATCTCTTTGTCGTAGTCGTATTTTGGATCATAGTAAAATCCCGCCATCGCCCAATGAGAAAGCTCGGGGTTCACGCCCACAAGCTCGCGATCGCGGACCGAAATATCCATTTGGATATGGCGCACAGGCTTGATGCGACGAACGCCCGAGCCCGGTTCGCTGACATTGGCATTCCATTGGAATGCATCTTTGATTTCTTGGAAGTTTGAAGTCGTAAACAGCATCTTCGCAATCAAAGTTCCGTCGCGAAACTGTCCCTTTGCAAAATCCGGATTTTCTTTCGGACTGAGGTAAGAGCCAAACACATCGTTGATCGTCTGACATCCAGGGGCATTGAAATAGGCAATGCCCCAGTTCGAGCCCGGTGCGACGCTGGCGAAAGTCGGAATGTTCGGAGAGGCCCGCAGATCCCGCTCTTGAGTCATGCCGTGAATCGCTTCGCGGCCCATATTTCCTGTGTGCATCCAAGGCATGTGGCACCAGAAGCGGTCTTTGTTTTTTTGTGCGATAAAATTTTCGTCAGGCTTTGGGCTTTGGTTGGCCATGCTCTCGTAAAAATAAGCCTGCGCCATCAAGGCAAACTTGAGAGCTTCTTTCTGATTGCGCAGATTGAGACCCTTCCAAGGTCTTTCTTCTTTTTGAAGTTTGGCATTTTCATAATCGGCCTTGAGACCAAAGCGCGTGCTCACTTTGGGATCCTCGGTTTTATCCAGAATCGAAAATCCATAACCACGATCGAAAGGCTTGGGCTCGAAACCGTTGCCAAGATTGACCGTGTTTTTTGTGTTCTTGCTTTCCTGAACGCTGGCGATCATGCGCGAAGACTTTTTGTAAACGGCGTAGGCTGAGGTGTCTTTGATCGCGCCCACGTACTCGGCAATGGCTCCTTTACCAGCATTGCAGTGAAACAGGCGGAAACTTTGCGATCCCAAGTCGTCATGTTCGAAACGAATCGCCAGCACTCGTCCATCCGAGCTGGCTTTCGTTTCCACATGTCCGGTTGAAATATTTTGGATGTCGCCGGCTTCGCGCGAAGTGAAGAAAGCTTCGGATACATTTTTCGCCAAACCGTAGAAGCAAGTCGCCTGCCGCTGACCTGCCATCATCAGGTTTCGGGCGTTGGCGTAGTACATTTTGCGCAGGTACTCTTCACGGGTCTTATCCGAAAAGCTTTGATCGCTGCCATTCCAAGTGCTGGCAGTGATTTCCTGACGCTTAGCAATTCCATGTTTCGAGTAATCAAAATAAACCAAAATGGGCGCTTCCATCGACAGGTCCGAGATTTCCGTTAGGCTTTGAGCCTGCAACGAATACTGTGCGCTGAAGTCATCGGCCTCTGCATCGGCGTTGGCTTTGGTGTTGAACGTGACCTTGCCTGTTTCAGAGGCGGTCTTTCGGCTTGAAGCTGGTTTATTGGAATGAACGCAGGCTGCTATCGCAGCTGTCAAAAGACTGCCCCAAATCAGTTTCTTCATAGGAAAACCTCGAGTCGTTGCTCTTTGCTTATTCTAGGAAAATTGTGATTTCGGACATAGACCAGCCAGGTCGAAAAACTGTGATCTGGACCTCGGACCTAGAGGCAAATGTCTATCTGCGTTAGCCCCCTCGCGCGCGGGTTCGTTCTTCATTGAAACCGGCCCCTGTGCTAGCTTTCCTGCATCCAAAATTACAAAGGAAACCAAACAATGAATTCCAATTTCTTCTCGACGGCAGCGGAGTTTCAAGGGCGACATATTGGGCCCAATGATCGCGATATCAGTGCGATGTTGAAAGAGCTGGGCTTTGCCAATTTGGACGAGATGGCGTCCAAGGTGATCCCAAAAAATATTCTCTCGACGAAAAAAGCTCAGATCGGCGACGGTGTTTCGGAATTTGATTTGCTGAACCGACTGAAGGCCATGGTCTCGAAGAACAAGATCTTCCGCACCTACATCGGCATGGGTTACCACGACTGCATCACTCCGACCGTGATTCAGCGAAATATTTTGGAAAATCCGGTTTGGTACACAGCCTACACACCTTACCAGCCTGAAATCGCACAAGGCCGCTTGGAAGCTTTGTTGAATTTCCAGACCGTAGTCAGCGACTTGACTGCAATGGAAATCGCCAATGCCTCGATGCTGGACGAAGGAACAGCCGCCGCCGAAGCGATGGCGATGGCCCACAGTCTTTGCAAAACGAAGGCGACGGCATTCGTGGCCTCGAACCAACTGCACCCACACGTTTTGGAAATTCTGAAAACACGTTCCGAGCCCATGGGCTACGAGATGATTGTGCAAGATCCCCTGACTTTTGATTTCTCGAAAAATGTTTTTGCCGTCATCGTCTCCTACCCGCACAGCGAAGGCCGCATCGAAGACTACGCAGCCCTGACCGCAAAAGCGCACGACAAAGGCGCCTTGGTGATTGCCGATGCGGATTTGATGGCTTTGACATTGCTGACTCCTCCGGGCGAGTGGGGTGCAGACATCGTTGTCGGCAACACCCAGCGCTTTGGCGTGCCATTGGGATTCGGCGGACCTCACGCGGCCTTCCTGGCTTGTAAAGATGCGCACAAACGCTTGATGCCGGGTCGTTTGGTCGGAGTTTCGATCGACGCCCAAGGCCGACGCGCTTTGCGACTGGCACTGCAAACTCGCGAGCAACACATCCGCCGCGAAAAGGCGACTTCGAATATTTGCACAGCACAAGTTCTGTTGGCCAATATGGCGTCGATGTACGCAGTCTATCACGGCCCTGAAGGACTAAAGCGAATTGCAACCCGCATTCACCTGTTGGCAAAGACTGTTGCCGAAGGGGCGAAGAAGTTGGGAATGACCGTTCCAAGTGAACCATTCTTCGATACGGTGAAGGTGACGACTCCGAAAGCTGCTG
>CBIHPB010000307.1:0-4592 GCA_966211485.1 uncultured Bdellovibrio sp. | reverse complement strand
ATTGATTCGCATCATATTTGGCTCGCCAACCTGCAAACGGGCGAGCTTGAACAAACCAAGCCTTCTGGCAATGCGGAAACTCCGGTGGCCTTTGATATTCGAACGGCCGGCCGTGGAGATAATCTTTTATCTGAAACCGAAGCCTTCTTGATGGCCATTCAGGGAAAACCTGCGCAGGCTGTGCATGGTGAAGATGGATCAAAAGCTTTGGATCTGGTTGAAAAAATCATCGCATTTGTCGAATCCCGATCCGAGGCCTGGTGATGAATTCCGTTCTGCTGGTCGCAGCAGAAGCCTCGAGCGCTCTGTTTGCGCAAAGACTTTTGGAGCACTGGAAAAGCGAAGGTCAAGACGTCAAAGCTTTCGGCATTGGCAGCAATGCCATGGAAGCGATCGGTTTCGAGCGCTTGGGAAAATCCGAAGAGATGGCCGTCATGGGACTGGCCGAAATCATCGAGCACTATGATCATATCAAAACTGTTTTCAACAACCTGGTAGCGGAAGCTGAAAAGCGCCGGCCTGATGTCGTCATTTTGATGGACTACCCGGGATTTAATCTTCGATTTGCAAAAAAAATGAAAGAGCTGGGGATTCCAGTTGTTTATTACATCACGCCTCAGATCTGGGCTTGGCGAAAGGGCCGCGTTCGCACCATCAAAGAATGCTGTGATCAGGTCTTTGTGCTGTTTCCGTTTGAAGCTTCGTTCTTTGAAGAGGCCGGTGTGCGCTGTCAGTTTGTCGGTCATCCGCTTTTGGATGAGCTCGATCCCAAATATAGCGATCCGGTTTTTCGAAAAATCCAGCGCAATAAATCCGGTATTGCCGACGATCAAATCGTGATCGGCCTGATGCCGGGAAGTCGTAAAGGTGAAATTCAGCGCCATCTTGATATTCAAATCGAGGTCGCTCGCAGGCTTTATAAAAAATATTCCAATGTTCGTATTCTTCTGATGTGTGCGCCGACGGTGGATAAAGAGAAGCTGCAGGAAAAACTGCAGGATGTGCGCTTTCCTTATATGCTTCTCAAAAACGAGCCTTTCGAGATGATTCATCTGGCCGATTATATTTTGGCGGCCTCAGGCACTGCGACCTTGCAGGTGGCTTTGCTCGAAAAGCCTATGGTCGTCATGTACAAATTCAAGTGGTTGACCGGTGTCTTGGCCAAACTCATTGTTCGAGGCGTGAAGTATTTCTGCATCGTCAATTTGATCGCGGGTCGCGAGATTGTGCCCGAGCGCTGGCAAGGGCCGGCCAATCCGGATGAGCTCACCAAGCTGATGTCCCGCTATCTGGAAGAGCCGGATTACACAAACCAGGTGCGTTCGGACCTGCACAAGATTCATTCGCAACTGGGAGAACGAGGCGCCACCAAGCGGGTGGCACAAGCGATCAAAGCTTATTTCAAAGGCCAGCCGACGGAGTCGGCGTTTCAGGGCCAGCCGACGGAGTCGGCGTTTCGCCGGGGGGCCAAGTCATGATGGCTGATTGGAAAGAAATGCTTTCCTCGCTGTACGCGGTGGGAGCTGATACAAAAAATTTCCTGTTCGATGCGGGCTTGATTGATTCGGCAGCACTTGAGATGCCAGTTTTAAGTGTCGGAAACCTTTCGATGGGCGGAACGGGGAAAACTCCGGTTGTTCAGATGATTTTGCAGCAGGCTTTGGACCGGGGACTGAAACCATTGGTGGTCGCACGAAACTATATGGCGCGAAGCCGGGGTGTGCATCGTCTAGAAATTTCCCGGGCCGACGGGGCCCAATACTATGGGGATGAAGCTTTTTTCTTGGCACAGAAGTATCCATCCATTCCCGTTTGGACGGGGCCAAAGAAATATCTGACGGCTCAGTATGCGGCGAAATATGACAAGCCCGATTTTGTGATTGTCGATGATGGATTTCAGCACCGAAGTCTGCGCCGGGATTTTGATTTGGTTTTATTAGACGCGACTGAGGACATGCGAAATGAAGCTTTGGTTCCAGTGGGCCGATTGCGCGAAGGCTTTGCTTCACTTGAGCGGGCGCAAATGGTGGCTTTGACCAAGGTGAATTGGGCTTCGGAAGAACGGCTGATCGCGCTTCGCCGAAAAATTCCAGCGGGTCTGCCGGTTGTGGAAATTGAATTTCAAAGTGAACCGTTGATGGCGAAGCCGGAAGGAGCCAAAGTGTTAGCGGTTTCCGGAATTGCCAGTCCCAAAGTGTTCGAACAAAGCTTGAAGGCGCATCCGGCTTTCGAAATGGTTTTCCATCAGGTCTATCCGGATCATTATGCGTATTCGGCATCGGATGCGGATTTGATTCTGAAAAAGGCCAAAGAAATCGGCGCCACACAAATTTTGACCACTGAAAAAGATTTCGTAAAACTGCAAGTCTTCCCTCAGCTGAAAGAACTGCTCAATCCTTTGTGCTTGAAACTTAAGTTTCGAAGTGAACCGAAAGAGTTATATGATTTTCTGGACCGAAGTCGTCGCCACTAGTTTGGCCATTTCATTTTGGATTTTTCCTCAGCCTCTGCGCTGGGCGATGGCGCGTTTTTTGGGTGTGCTGTGGTTTGATGTTTTGCGCATTCGCCGGATGACAGTTCTCAAGAATCTGACCATCGCTTTTCCGGAAGAAAGTCATGAAGAGCGCATCCGGGTGGGCCGCCGGTCCATGCAGTACCTGTGTTATGGCTTTATCGAATTTTGCCTGATGCCGTTTATGAATAAGAAATGGCTGGAAAAGCATGCGGTCATCGATGGAATCGAAAATTTCGAACGAGCCAAGGCCGAAGGAAAAGGCGTTTTGCTTCTCAGTATGCATGTCGGAAATGGGGACATTGGAGTCGCGACCATGAGTCTGGCCGGAATTGATGTGCATCTGATTTCGAAAAAATTTAAGAACAAGTTTATGAATCAGCTTTGGTTTGGAACCCGCGAAAAGCTGGGGACCCATTTCCTGGAGCCGCACGGAAGCAGTCTGGCCTTCGATATCCTGAAAATTTGTCGCAAGAATGGCGCCGTGATTTTCGTGATCGACCAATTTATGGGAAAGCCCTTTGGAATTCAGAGTACATTTTTCGGGAAAAAAACCGGAACGGCCTACGGCCTGGCCCTTTTTGCCTCGAAAACCAAAGCGCCCGTGGTCCCGGTCTATACCTATCGTGACGCCGAATTCCGCACGCATGTGGTCTTCGAAGCGCCGATTCCAGCTGAAAAGATCGAAGATAAGGATTTACAAATCAGCCACATGACCCAAAAATATAATGATCGGGTCGAATCAATCGTCCGACGCCACCGCGAACAATGGATGTGGATCCATCGCCGGTGGAAAAAGTGGGAATAGAAGAATAGAAGAATAGAAGAAGAAAGAAAAAAAAGGAAGAGTCAGTCAATTTCAATGAAAGCTCATCTGAAGCGCCCCATTCGATCCACCTTTTTTCTGCTGGCCGCCTGTGCCCTGTGGATGGCCTGCGCTGCCAAAGTTCTGAAATATGAAAAGTCAGAACAGCTGAAAGAAAACAAAGAATTCGAACAACGTGTTCAGATCGTCGAAGTCCCGCCGCCGCCAACACCTCCGCCACCTCCAATCGGTCCGGATGGAAAGCCACTGGTTGAAAAATCTGAAGCGCAACCAACGGCCCCAATCACCGCACCGGTTGCTGAAAAAGAATCTTCGAAAAAGAAAACCAAAAAAGGAAAAAAAGGTGCTTCGGAAACGGCAGCCGTCGCCGAAGCCCCGCAAAAGCGTCAGCCGGAAATCGAAAGCGATATCGGTTTCGAAGGACGCCGTCCAATCAAGGACCCGTTCCGCGTCGGTGAAAAAGTCATTCACAGCGTGAACTATTTTAAAATGCAGGCGGGGACCTTGATGCTGGAGACCCGTCCTTATGCCATGGTCAACGGCGTGAAGAACTATCAATTCCGCACCACGATCAGCACCAGTTCGCTGTTCTCGTCGTTCTATTCGGTCGACGACTATGTCGACGTCTTAATGGATTTCGCGCAGATGATCCCCAGTGTTTTCACTCTGCACGTGAAAGAGACAGCTCAGCTGAAAGAAGCTCAGATGTTCTTTGACCAGCAAAAGGGTGTGGCCACTTATTGGGAAAAGAAAGTCACAGAAAAAAACGGCGAAGAAAACAAAAAGCTTCAATGGGATATTCTTCCCTATGCGCAGAATGTGTTTTCAGCTGCCTTCTACATGCGAACTTTCCAGTGGGAAGTGGGTAAGGAAAACGCCTTTCATGTGGCAGATGACGAAAAAAACCTGATCTTCCGAGCCAAAGCCATTCGCCGTGAGAAAATTTCGACCGAGGCTGGCGAGTTCAATGCCATCGTGGTGCGGCCTGAGATTGAGCTGAAGGGTAAATTTAATCCGGTGGGTGATAATTATATTTGGCTGAGTGATGATGACCGGAAGTTTATTCTGCGGATTGAGTCCAAAATCAAGATTGGAACTCTTGTCTCTGAGGTGACTCAGATTATTCCTGGGCATTAATATATTATCCCCCATCATGTAGTGTCTGCATCCTGGAATCGGGCCTCTTCGCCGGCCCGAAGGCCAAGCAAGGCGGCGTGGTTCAAGCTGCGCCCCCGTGGCCGAACCCGCGGATCG
>CBIHPB010000306.1:0-4592 GCA_966211485.1 uncultured Bdellovibrio sp. | reverse complement strand
CTGACCGTCTTCACGCCCGGTTCAGTTGATTCACCTTCACCAAAGCTGGTGGCTGAAATCAAGGTCGCAAAAAGGAACATCGTGATGAGTTTGAGCCCGATTGTTTTCATATGCCCCCGCATACCCCTATTTATCGGTCACTAGTCGACTTATCTAAATGCAATTTCAGGGGAATTCCCGGATTCTCATTTTGAGACTGGATTTTCTCTCAGAGCGAACAAGTGTGGCTCCCGCCTGTCAAACTGACAGTCACGTTAAGAGAGTGTCTGACCAAGCTTCAGACACCCGTTTATAAGCGCTTAGACATTTAGATGTTTTAGAAGTTATCCGGAGGAGGATTGCGAATGCGACCGTTTTGGTTTTTCCCTCCCAATTCGTAATCCTGAGGGGTGCCATTTACATCATTTTTTAAGAATTTACCGTCGACGATCTTCACGGAATATCCCGTGCGGCCGCCGACTTTGCACGAGCCACTGGCAAAGAATTTTTCGTCGTCTTGTTTGACGCCATTTCCGTTGTCCAAGCATTTTCCAAAGCGAGATTGGTCAACGACATATTCATCTGGAGATTTCTGCTGCCACGACGTCAACAACTGCGCAAAGTCGTTCAGATAGTAAGTCAGTTTGTTGTTCCAATCGACCATCTGTTTGGTGGTGTCTTTCAAAATATCGATCTGATTGCGAATGCTAAACCGCTTGTCTTGGGCACTGCCCTGCATTCGAGATCCCAAATCCCCACGCAACAGGAAATTCATACCGCTTCCATAAGCTGCTTCGATTTTGCGAAGGTAGTTGTTGTAGAAATCCGGATCGATCGAATAATTGGCCGTGTCGAATTGATCAGGCGCAATCGCCGCGATTTCCAGATTTCGCATCAACGGCGGTTGATTCAATTGACTGTCCCAAGCCAGCGGATCTCCCATCACATTTTTCTGATCGTAATCTTGCTCTTGCAAATGGTCCCACCAGGTCATTTTGATTGTGCCTTGCGTACCCGGGGCCCCCATTCGCTGATGGATCGCCTGAGCAAATTGCCCAATTGTCAATTCCGACATCATGCCAATGGTGTCGCCCATGTATCGACTGTGGTTGGGAAAAATACGTCCTTCTTGTTTGAGCTTGTCCCGATCAAACCCGGTCAAATCGGCTTGGGGGGCCACGCGCGTTGGTAAAACCGCATCGGTGAGTTTGTTTTTGTCTGATTGATCGGCGCCCGATGGCCAAACCGTTCCATACCATGGACCGATCCGACCACCGAAAGGTTTCGCAAAGGCTGTCGCCTTCAACGTCACACTTCCCATCGGTGAAAACGGAATCTTCGGCGTGGTCTTTGCCGAAACTCCGACATAGCCAACACACCATGGATTTTTCTCGAACCCCAGCGAAGAACGAAATAACAATTGGTTGGGATCGCTTGAGGCAAAGTCGCCTGCGACTTGGGCCAACTGTTGAGCGATCGGCACAAGGTTTGGAAATCCATCGGTAATATTCGGTGAAATCTGCGTTCCTGAATCGCCATTGAAAAAGCTTCCGCCATTGAAGTCGATCACTCGGTCGCCTGGTTTACAAACTCCGTCGAACATTCCATACATCGGAAATATGAAAACTTCTTTCAGCCAACCGGGCGGATTGATGTCAGTCGGATTGCCTCGGCAATCGCCGTCAGCTAGTGAATTGATAAACTGAAAATCGACATCCTGACCGCCAGTCCCAATTCCTTTATCACCAAATCGGGCCCGTAGTCCTTCTTGATTGGGATAAGTCAGATTGCGAATCAACGTTTTGTAGACACCTTCTTTGATCGAATCCCCTTGAATATCACGTGGGTCTGCCTTGCTGATCTCATTTGCCAAAGCCAACAGCAGCTTCTTTCGATTGCGAATATCATATTTGTAGGCCGCAATAAATTTTGCCAATGTCAGCCAATTCATCGACATCGAGTACTGACAGAACCTCTCGGTCTTCTTCGAAAGTTCCTGTGCGACCGCGATGATTCCGCTCTTGAACGCTGTAAATGGATTGTTTGCGCCAAAGTTTGGAATGCCGGGCAGGGGAACTTTGAGAGTTCGAGGATCTTTGCAGTAACTCTCTGATGTGTTCAACGTATCCCACGGCGTATAAGCAATACAAAACGCCGGATCGAACGTCATTTTCACATCATCTTCGCGAATAATCCGTGCGACTGCGTTCGAATACGGATTCGGCGGTGGCTGCTGGTCACTGGCCACCGTTCCCGCAGTTCCCAGTTGCAAATACCGGAATGTCATCAGCTTCCAGCTTTGTCGGATCTGATAATTGACGTGAGCAATCGCGTTCAGAGATTCCGCTTGTTTCATGGCACCATAGTAAGCGGCCAGATCCACCGAGTTCTGCAGGTTGATCTTATGATGCACAAGCAGACCGACGTTGACGATCATAGCAAAGAACACAAAAAGGACCTGAAACATCAGCGCTACAAATAGCGCGACCTGGCCCCTGGAATTTCGAAGATGCCGATGCCCGAACATGATGTAAACTTCCCGATCTTTATTTTCACTCGAAGCGTTGAATTTGTGTACCCAGGAAGACCATTTCTCGACTGTTTGTTTTCCCAAAAAATCAGGTCCCGAAAGGCTTTGACTCCCGAATGACCGGTGGGGAAAAATTGAAGAGACGATTTTCGAAAGGACA
This sequence comes from uncultured Bdellovibrio sp., assembly GCA_966211485.1. Lineage (GTDB taxonomy): Bacteria > Bdellovibrionota > Bdellovibrionia > Bdellovibrionales > Bdellovibrionaceae > 21-14-0-10-47-8. Next base: position 1,923 of record CBIHPB010000306.1, on the reverse strand, counting down.
CTGGACCATGGTCTTGAAGAAACTGTTTCTCGCTCTCTCTTTTCTGATCGGCGTTTCGATTGCTTTGATCAGCCACGCCGTGAAAGCCGAAGTCCTTTTCGAAGGTTACTCGAAAATTTATTCCGGCACTGTTCATATCGGTTACACAATCGCCCGCTACGAATTCGACAGTAAGAAAAAACAATTCATCGCCACCACTTTTCTGAAAACAAACGAAGTCGGCGGAAATTTGACCGAGTCTTTGAAAGCGATCGCTTCTGAAGATATGAAACCGATTTCTTACCAGTACACGACCTTGCTAGGAAATCAGGTGAAGGCGATCGACGCCAATTTTTCAAAGAACCGTTTGTCTGCAACTGTCTCTGGACAGAAAAAAGAAATCATCTCAAAAGAAATGCCAAAAGGAACTTTCCTGAGCTCGTTTTTGGCTTACGTCATTCTTCGCAGTCCACAAGGACTGAAAGCCGATACAAAATATGATTTCCAAGCTGTTGCTGAAGAAGATGCCGCCGTTTACAAGGGCATCGCCTATGTAAAAAGCGCCGAAGACTTGAACGGAATGAAAGTCCTTCGCGTGCTGAATGAATTCAAGGGCACCAAGTTTATCAGTCTTGTGACTGAAAAAGGCGAAGTCGTCTCCACCAAATCTCCGGTTCAAGGAATTGCAACCGAGCTTGTGGCAAAACCAAGCGAAGCAACAGCTGCTTTCCCAATTCCGACAGCAACGCTGAAAACTTTGTTCGGCGATGTGCCGACGGGTCAGATCAACGAAGTTTCCAAACGGGCGCAAACAGCGCCACCACCGACCAAGCAAGAAGGTGTGCCTGCGGGTAAAGGCCTTCAGCTGAAAGGTGGACCAGCACCTGCACCAGCCCCCAGCGAAAATAAGGGAGAAGGAAAATGAACAAACTGATCGGTCAGCATATCGTGATGGGAGTCGCCGGATTAGCGCTCACCGCTGACGAAAAGAAATTCATTGTCGAAAATAACATCGGCGGCGTGATCTTGATGGGTCGCAACGCCAAAGAACCGAAACAGGTCTACGATCTCTGCAGCGAAATTCAAAGCCTCCGTCATCAAACGCCTGAGAAAACTCCGCTGTTTGTTTCGATTGATATGGAAGGCGGCCGAGTCGCGCGCCTGAAAGCCCCATTCACCCAGTGGCCGCCGCTGAAAAAACTGGGAGATCTCGATTCCCCCAGCGTTTCTTTTAGTTTCGCAAAATCCATGGGCCAAGAATTAAAGGCTGTTGGAATTAATTTGGATTTCGCCCCGTGTGTGGATGTGTTCTCGAATCCAAAGAACACTGTGATCGGCGATCGCTCGGTCAGCAGCGATCCGGAAATGGTGGCCAAACACGCATCCGCATTGATTCGCGGATACATGAAAGCCGATGTCATTCCTTGCGCGAAACATTTCCCTGGCCACGGCGATACGATCATCGATTCACACGAAGATTTGCCAGTCGAGCAAGCCGACATGAACAGTTTGAATGACCGCGAACTGATTCCTTTCAAAAAATCTTTCAAATCACGCCTAAACATGTTGATGACCTCGCACATTCTGTTTCCAAAGGTCGATCCCGAATGGCCAGTCACGCTGTCAGAAATTTTCCTGAAGAAATTTTTGCGTGAAGAGCTTCGGTACCGCGGGCTCATCATCTCTGACGACTTGGATATGAAGGCACTGGCCAAAAATTATGGCCGCGAAGCCATTCCAGTTCGTGCTCTGCAGGCCGGCGTGGATCTTCTTTTGTACTGCAACGAACCCGAATCTCCCCCAAGTGCCCTCGAGGGCATCAACAAAGCTTTGACTGACGGCAAGCTCAAGAAAGCCGACCTCGAAAATTCTTATAAGCGAATTTTAGCAATGAAAAAGGACTGCATCATCAATCCAGACCCTGTTCCGTGGCAAGATGCCACT
>CBIHPB010000305.1:0-4604 GCA_966211485.1 uncultured Bdellovibrio sp. | reverse complement strand
GGTGAAGCTGACATTCTTGAGGAGCTCTTTTCCATCCACCGTCTTCGAAATGCGATCGACCGTCAGCACATCATTTCCCAGCGCACGCTTGGGCTCAAAACCCACAAAAGGCTGCTTGCGGGACGAGACCGGCATATCGTGGAATTCCAGTTTTTCCAGCTGCTTCTGGCGCGAAGAGGCCTGCCTTGATTTCGATGCGTTGGCACTAAAGCGCTGGATGAAGGATTTGAGCTCTTCGGCTTTGTCGCTGGATTTTTTGTTTTGCTCGGAAAGAAGACGCTGTTTGAGTTCGCTGGCCTGTTTCCAGAAATCATAGTTTCCGGTGTAGGCTGTGACTTTGCCAAAATCGATATCGGCGATGTGCGAGCAAACTTTGTTCAGAAAATGCCGGTCATGGGAAATCACGATGACCGTGCTTTGAAAGTTCTCAAGGAAATTTTCAAGCCAGCGAATCGCGTAGATGTCCAAGTGATTCGTCGGCTCGTCGAGAAGCAGGATATCGGGCTGGCCGAACAGCGCTTGCGCCAAGAGGACTTTCACTTTGTCCCCTGCGACCAGTTCTTTCATTTTCAGCCCGTGCAAGCGATCTGGAATTCCAAGACCTGCCAGCATAATACCGGCTTCGGATTCGGCTTCATAGCCGTTGAGCTCGGCGAATTGCATTTCAAGTTCAGAGGCGCGCTCGCCATCGGCATCGGAAAAATCAGGCTTTGCATACAGAAGATTTTTTTCCTGCATGATCTGATACAGACGACCGTTCCCCATCAACACGGTTTCCAGGGCCGAGTGCTCGTCATAGGCATAGTGGTCCTGCTTTAAAACCGAAACGCGTAGTTTCGGATCCCGAATCACTTCGCCGGTGTTGGGTTCGATTTCCTGTGCGAGGATTTTTAGAAAAGTGGATTTGCCAGCGCCGTTGGCGCCGATCAGGCCATAGCAATTGCCTGGCGTGAATTTCACATTCACTTCTTCAAAAAGTTTTTTCCCACCAAAGCTGAGGCTGATATTTGACGTGCTAATCATAAGGGGCAGAAATATAAGGCTTTTCCCGAATTTTCTCAAGCCGAAAGCCTGAACGCCGGGGTTTCTGACCTCTGACATGTAGGAAGAACAAATCTGCTGGCGATTAAGGCCGAGTCACCATCAGAACTGTGGTCGAATCTGTGCCGACCACCTTGCTTTCGCTTGCGCTTAAGAACTGCGCAATCCCGCCAAGCCCAGAGCTGATTTCAACGATTCGCAGGGTCTTCATGCCCGCTGCATTCTGGCCGGACAAATTCACCTGCCGAGTTTCAATATCCCGCAATTCGCCGTTCACTGAAACCGCCGCGTGGGTGATGGCGATGCTTTTAATTTCCACCTGAAAACCAAAGCTTTCCATGCTTTGAATTTCTTGGCGCAGACGATTGTGTTGCAGATTTTCCCAGTCCGCTTTTAGAACATGGCTTTCTTCCAAGACGGTGCCATCAGATTTTACTGTTTGAACCAAGGCATCGCCGTGATCAACGGAAATGACTTTGTAGAGCACATTGAAATGATCGCACATCGAACCGACGCAGCTTCTTTTTTCGACCAAGGCCTGATCACCTGCCCTGAAGGCAACTTGAAAATGATCGCCAGCTAAAAACTGGTCGATGCCTTCAAGCCCAATAGCGGCTGAAGCAAAGGGAGAAATGAGGGAAATCAGGGCTGCAATGAGACTTGCTTTGATCGTCATAGTCTCAAGCACAGCATTTGGGTCCTTTCACCGTCAAAGAAAAAATGCAGTTTGACTGATGTTGACTGTGTCATCGCTATGATTTTCTGTTTGTCGTGGCGATTCTGATTCAGATTGTTCTGGTGGCGGTGAAACTGGAAACTTTGGACGAGCCCAAGGCCATCGGGGTCTTGGTGTTTTTTGTTTGCTGGGCTTTTCGCAAAACCGATGTGCACTTTACGCCAAATAAAGCCGAGTATCGAATGCCGCTTTTGATGTCGTTTATCCTGATCGGATTTTTTATTTGGCTGGCCGAAAATATCGCGACTTTTTATGGGGCTTGGAAATATCCCAATCAAGTTTCAGTTTGGTCGCAGGTGCACATCGGCAAGTGGAGTTCGTGGTCCCTGGTCATTATGACCTTTATCATCGTCACCAATTTGAAACTGATCAAGACAAGCATCCAGTACAACAAACTGCAGATGCTGCGCGCACCCAGTGAAGACAAGCCAGAGTTGCCTGAAAATTTTAGGAGCTAAGAAATAAAATCTCGCACGAATTCGTTGGCGGGATTTCGGTAGATCTCTTCCACCGTTCCCATCTGCGAGATCGCGCCTTTATTCATGACGACGATCAGATCACTCATGGTTTTGGCTTCAATCTGATCGTGGGTTACAAACACCACTGTCAGCGCAAATTTCTGCTGCAAGCGTTTGATATCGGTGCGCATTTTCTCGCGCAGTTTGGCGTCCAGGTTTGAAAGAGGCTCGTCCATCAGCAGAGCTTTCGGCTTGACCACCAGTCCGCGCGCCAGAGCCACTCGCTGTTGCTGTCCGCCGCTTAGCTGGTTGGGCATTCGCTTGGCGAGATGATCCAGTTCCACGATCTTCAGAATTTCGTGAACCTGATCTTGGATTTCAGATTTGCTGAGGCCCTTGATCTGCAATGGGAAGGCGACATTTTCAAACACATTCATATGTGGCCAGACGGCATAGCTTTGAAAGACCATTCCGAACTGACGTTTTTCTGGAGGAACAAAAGTATTTGAGTCCGGAGAGGAAAGATTTTGGCCATCGAGCAGGATTTTGCCACCGGTGTTTTTTTCAAGCCCCGCCAGCATTCGCAGTGTCGTGGTCTTTCCACAACCGCTGGGGCCCAGCAATGTGACGAACTGACCTTTCTGAATTTTCAGGTTGAAGCCGGAGAGAACCGAGACATCGCCATAACTTTTACTGACGTTTTGGAATTCAATAAAGCTCATAGGCCGTACTTTCCTTTGGACAAAAATTTCAGGAGAAAATTCAAAATCAAAATGGTCATCAACACCAGGCTGGCCAGAACCGCCGAGCCCCCGCCGTAGTTATCCGAGTACTCTTGCAGCTGATAAATCATGGTTCCAATTGTTTCCAGCCCGGGCCCGGTCAGCAGAATGGAAATCGTCAGCTCGCACAGGGACGGCATCAAAACGAAGAAAACACTGGCGAACAAAGCTGGGCGAAGAAGTGGAACCCAGATCCGGATCATCGTTCTGAAAACCCCCGCCCCACTGGTCTCGGCACTTTCGATCAGGCTTGGGTGGATGCGCTGGGCTTGATCATAGACGGGTTTAAAGCTTTGATTGGTGAACTTCATCAAGTAAGCGAGGACAAAAATCCAAATCGTGTTGTAGATCGAAAATTCCAAACCGAAAAATGTCCGGCTAAAGGTCAAGATCAAGGCAATCGAAATGACAGTGCCCGGTGCCGAATTCGGGATCGAGAGAAGAAGTTGAATAAATCCATTTCCACGATGGTGGCTGTAATAAAAGAACACGGCCGTAAAGAAACTGATCAATGTCGCTAGAACTGCAACCGCTGCCGATATGACCAGCGAGTTGTGAACCGCCCGCCCCAATTCTTCCGATTGGGAGACGACTCGGATAAAATTGTCAAACCCTAGGTTGTCCAAGCTGATCACGCCCTGGGTTTTGCTGAGCGCCGAAAAAAAGAGGGAACCCATCGGAAGAAAGAAAAACAAAATCGCCATCGCAGTCAAAAACAACAGAGCTGACAATCGTTTGCCCGGCTGCAGATCGATCAACGAAGGCCGACTGGTCTTGCCACCGACAATGGCCAAACGCTGAGGTTTGAATAAATACTGCACAGACAGCACGATGATCATGGTCAAGATCAGCAGGAAATTGCTGACACCGATCGACCGGATCAAGCCCGACTCAGTTCCCATCTTCTGCAAAAAAAAGATTTCAGTCGTTAAGACCTTGAAGCCACCAGGCCCCCCAATCATCGCGGGTACACCAAAACTTGCGAATACAGCCAGTGCCATCAGAAGACTGCTATTGATGACACTGCTTTTCAGCAGCGGCAGATGAATTTGGAAAAACAGTCGCAAGGGCGATGCGCCTGCAACTCTGGCCGCCTCCTCCAGAGAAGCATCCATTTGCTCGTAGGCGCTGCAATAAGAAATAAATGCGAACGTAAAAAGAAACGAGCTTTCAATAAAAATAAGACCGGTCAGCGAATAGACATTCAGAACCGAACCTCCCGCCAGCTGGTTGAAAAGACCGTTGGTCGGATTGGCGAGAAAAATCCAGGCAATCGCCCCAAAGAAAGGCGGAATTGCATAGGGAAGACTGAGGCACGAGCGAAAAAACCGTGTCAGTGGCAGATCCGTGCGCATCACCAGCCATGCCGCCGGCAAACTGACAAGCTGGGACAGCAGCACCACCCCACCTGCGGTCAAAAAAGTATTTCGGGTCGAGCGCAGAATGGACTCGTTCTGGAAAATCGCCTCCAGCATTTTCAAAAGATCCTGACCAAAGTTCGCAGGAATCAGGAAAAGTTTGGCCAGCGGATAGAGAAAAAGCAGAAAGATCAAAAGCACAAAACCCAGCAGACCAAGAAGGTGTGCT
>CBIHPB010000304.1:0-4607 GCA_966211485.1 uncultured Bdellovibrio sp. | reverse complement strand
TGACCGGAAAGCAGATTTCCAAAGACGATCTCAATCTGCGCATGGAAGCCCAAGCCAACCTTCGCCTGTTCCAAATCTTTCTTCCCTTCTTGGAAGAGCTGGGAGGACAAGCGAATCTGGCAGCCGATGTTTCAGGGCCACTGCTGAAACCAGAAATTTTGGGGAACGGAAATATTCGCGGTGGCTTTGTGAAGATCAAAGGCTTCCCGCACCCGTTCGAAAAAATTCAAGCCGATCTTCAGTTTTCGCAAAGTAAAATTCTGGTCAATGGTTTCTTGGGAACGATCGCTGGCGGAACATTTGAAGGTGACGGAACCGTGCTGATCGCAGGCCCGCACAACATTCCGACCAGCATCAAAGCACATCTGGAAAACGTGAATCTCAACGTCCCCGATCACATTCGCAGTTCCGGAAGTGCCGATATGGTGTTCTCTGGAAGCTGGTTCCCGTTCACGCTGTCAGGCACCTACTATGTGCGCGGCGGATTCGTGGACAAAGAATTTGGCGACGAAGGCGGCTCGAATAATTTAAAGCAAAGTTCTTACCTGCCAAAAGTGATTTTGCAGGGTTCGTTTGAGCCCGTGCTTTTGGACCTCAACATCATTCTGGAAAAACCGATCACCGTGAAAAATTCGATCGTCGACGGATCCGTATCCGGCCAGGTGCTGGTCAAAGGCGCTCCAACTTCGCCGGCCCTGGGTGGACAGCTGACCGCCGAAAAAGGCACGAAAGCCATTTTCCGCGACAAAGTCTTTGAAGTTCTCAGTGCCAGCGTTCGCTTCACAGGTGAAACCGATATCAATCCCGAAATTTATCTTTCGGCCCGCTCGCGCATTTCAGACTATGACATCAGTCTGCTGGTGCAAGGCGCGGCCCGAAATCTTTCACCCAAGGCCACCAGCGTGCCGCCCCTGTCCGAGCAAGATATTTATTCATTGATTGCCTTGGGTGTGACCAGCCAGTCGATGGAAAAATCCTCGGGCACCCTGACCAGTGAAAAGGTCAATAGCGGAATTGGGATCGGCGTGCTGACGCAGTTTGAACCGGTCAAGCAATTCCAAAAAAAGACCGGCGTTGAAATCCAAATCTCGGCTTCGGACGACACGAAGGAAGGGTCGGTCCAACGCGTGACCCTTTCCAAAAAAATCTCGGACCGCGTGAAGGCCGCTGCGACACAGAGCTCGGGATCGAAAGCGCAGACCAACGAATACACGCTTCAGTACAATCTGACGGATAATCTCTCGGCTGTTGGCCGCTACGAAGACCGAAAATTTTTGAACAACTCGGGCGACCTGGGAACAGGCCGCAAAGACGATAGCATTCTGGGCATTGACCTTGAATTCAAAAGGGAATTTAAATGAGCCGCCAAATGAGCCATCCCTTTTTACGCCCTTTGCTGAGTTTGTTTGTTCTCGCCGGCTCTGGATTGACGGCATGGGCGGCTCCGATGGCCACAGCCATTACGACAGCGACTTCGGCCTCAGATGCACCGTCCGGAGTCAAACGCCAGGTCGACCTCTCGCCCCTGTCGCCGCAGACGCAGGAAGAATTGAAAAAACAATTCGCCTTCCTGCGCTCAGGCTCGCCATCCAAGGCCGATCTCGACAATCTGATTCGCTATTTGGTGAGTCAAGAGCAATACGAGACCGTGCAACTGAAGCTGGAAATGCAGGGCGATATCCAAGTTTATCACCTGAACGTCGGACGCACGCGCCGGATCTCGAGCCTGAAATTCACGGGTCTTGATTTTTTCTCCGAGACTGATCTGCGAAACGAAATCGGCATCAACGAAAAATCCGTTTTTGATCAAGATGCCTTGATTGAAGCTGGCGAGCGTGTGCGCCGCATGTATCGCGAACAAGGTTTCCGCAACACCGTGATCGATCTGGAATTCAAACGCCTATCAGCCAGCGAAGTCGGCGTGAACTTTATCCTGAAAGAAGGCCCGCGCACGATGATCAGCCAAGTGGATTTGCGGGTGGCCAACCCTGTCTTCCGCGATTTCTTCGAGCGCCTGCTGAAAAAGAAGCTGAGAGGCGAAGCCCTGACCGAGCGTCTGCTGAACCAGCTGCGCAAAGACATGCGCGAAGCTTTCAGTGAAAAGCGCTTTTTGAAGGCCGAACTGGCCGGCCCTGAAATCTCTTTGAATAAAGATGAATCTCAGGCCGACCTGACCTTCTTTGTTGGAAACAACGATCAGTATGTTTTCGACTATCGCGGCCTTCAACAAAAAGGCTTAGGCTCGGTCGAATCCGCTTTGGAACTGGATAGCTTCTACTCGACAAATCCAAACATCGGACCCGAGCTTGCGACCAAAGTTCGCAATTTCTATCTGGCCAATGGATTTGCCCGGGTCGAAGTCACTGGCGACGAGGTCGCGGGTTCCGGGCCTTTCAAAAAAGTGATCGTGCTGGATATCAAAGAAGGCCCGAAAGTTAAAATCAAAGACATCAAGTTTATCGGCAACTATTCGGGCACGAACGACAACATGATCGACTTTGTCAAAGATCACTCGACCGAGCTGATCGCCGACGGTTATTACAACCGCGAGGGCTTTCAAACGGGCCTGAACAACGTGATTATCGACCGCCAAAATCACGGCTACCTGCGAGCAAAGATCTTGAGCTCGAAAACAGTTTACGTCGGCGATAAAAAAGATGGCATCGATATCACCGTCAACTTGGACGAAGGCCCGCTGACCGTGCTGCAAGAGCTGACTTTCGAAGGCAATGGCTCGTTCAGCGCAACCCGGCTGCAAGAGCTGATTGGCCTGCAAGCCCACGAACCTTTGCGCCTGAACCAACTGGAAGAAGGTATCGTTAAGCTGAAAGAATTTTACTTCAACTCGGGCTATCTCGAGATGCAGCTCTCCAACGAAAAAGAAAACCTCGTCGAGTACAATGCCGATAGCACCCAAGCCGCCGTGCACTTTCGTATCAATGAAGGACCGAAGATCGTCGTCTCTTCGATTTTGATCGAGGGAAATTCGCTGACGCAAGATTCGGTCATCAACAAAGAGCTGGAGTTCCAAGTCGGCGACACCTTGACACCACAATTGATCGAAGAGTCCACCCGCCGCCTGCAGCGCATGGGACATTTCAATTCCGTCGACATCAAGACGCTCGAAGAAAAAACCAAGATCTCGCAGCGAACCGTGGTTGTGCGGGTCACCGATCGCGATCCCGGCCTTTTCACCATGGGTGCCGGTGTGAACAGTGAATTCGGTATCACCGTGCGTGGATACATGGGCATTGCCTATCGCAACATCATGGGAACCGGACGTGGGGTTTCGGCCCGTCTTGAAGGTAACTACAACATCGACAAAATCCGCTATCTTGAAAACAAGGTGACTCTGGGATACCTCGAGCCCTATCTCTTCAACACACGTATCAAAGGCCGCATCAACTACACACTGGCTGAATATGTTTCGGACTTTACGACTTTGCAGGGAACTCAGCTGAAGCAGATCACATACTCGATCGAGCAAGATGTGACCTCTCACTTATCAGTCGCTTACGATCTCTGGAGTTCCGCCCAAATCCGGCAGTTCCCGATCGACGAGGACGAAAACAACAAGCTTCCGGTAAAAGATCGCTTGGTTCCGGAAGAGCTGGTGATCGTGACCACAGGTCCGACCGTGACCTTGGATTACCGCAATCATCCATTCACGCCGACTGGTGGAACATTGACCCGCTTTAATGCCGAGTATGGCTCGCCACAGTTGGGAAGCAGTCGCAGCGTGGATTACTGGCGCGGCTTTGGAAACTTCACGCACTATCAAACCATTCACAAATCCGGCTGGGTTTGGGCCAATTCACTGCGCGGCGGTTACGTTAAAATTCTTTGCGAGCAAAGTTCGAATTCCGAGTGCGGAATTCCCTACAACTTGAAAGGACTGAGCCTGGGCGGTCAGTCTTCAATCCGCGGTTTCTTGCCTGACGAGGCCTTCCCGAACAAATATGATTTCGTGCGACCTTCCTACACGGATTCAAATGGCAATACGGTTCCTGCCGAAAACATCGAGCCCGCCAAATACAAACTGACCACATCGGCGACGATGTATCTGATCAAATCCGAGCTTCGCTTCCCGGTCTACGGCGCGATCGGCGGCGCTGTTTTCTACGATGGCGGAGCCGTATTCGTGAAGGGCGAAGACTTCAAATATCCTTACCGAGATGCCGTCGGCGTCGGCATGCGCTACGCAACCCCTATCGGCTCGGTCGCTTTGGATATCGGTTACAAACTGAAAGTCTACGAAGACCGCCACGAATCGCAATTCCCGGTCTACTTCTCAATCGGCACATTCTAGCGAGCCGGTCCTGGTTAATTTTTCATTAGATCCACTCTCGAAAGCAGATCCGATCTATCTCTCCCCATCGAAACACTCCAGACTCTACGCGGGAGCCGCTTCAAAAAAAACGGTTCTCTAATTTATCAGATTATTCAAGTTCGCAATTTCCACCACTCAACCCTTCACTCACACTCAACCCTTCACTCACACTCAACCCTTCACTCACACTCAACCCTTCACTCACACTCAACCCTTCACTCACACTCAACCCTTCACTCACACTCAACCCTTCACTCACACTCAACCCTTCACTCAC
>CBIHPB010000303.1:0-4627 GCA_966211485.1 uncultured Bdellovibrio sp. | reverse complement strand
GGAGAGGCTGCTTCATATACATACAACTTACAGTGTAAATTATGTGTAAGTCAATGGACGTTTTCAGTTCTGTTCCTAGGTCCTGCGTCGAAAAATAAGCCAATAAAATCGATATATTAGCAAAGTCACACCCTGCTGTGGCGAATAAACATAATGGACGACTGACCAATGTCACAGTGAAAATGAAAGAGTCGAAAGAAAAGAATCAAGCGCCCCCCAAGGAGGATCTTATGAAGAAGATTTTTGCAGTTCTTGCTATGGCAATTGGAATGTCTTCAGCTGCCCACGCGGGAATTTTGATCGAACCATATCTCGGATACGAAATGGGAGATGTGAAGTACCAACAGATTGGAAAGGCAGAGGCGACAGACTCAACCTCAGGCGTCAGCATGGGTTTGCGATTGGGATATAAATTCCTGATTCCATATGTCGCCTTAGATTACACCACTGGCACAGCAACTGGAAAACCAGATGCCGGTTCTGATTATGATCTGACAAAATCAAGTCTCGGTGTTGTTGTCGGAGCCAGCTTGCCGCTGATCCGCGCATGGGCCGGATACGGTTTTACCAACGACATCACAATGAAGGGCGTTGGCGGTCTTCCAGATACCAAGTTCAAAGGCGGCTATATGAAAGCCGGTGTTGGTCTTGGCATTCTTCCGCTGGTTGATATCAATCTCGAGTACAAAATCAATGACCTGAAGAAGGTCGATTTGGGATACGGCGCCGGCGAGCAAGACAAGAGCGAAGTTTTCGAAAGCAACAAATACGACACAATCATGTTGTCAGTTAGTCTTCCTTTCAATCTGTAATCGGATACTTTTCAGATTTGAAAATAAAAAAGCCCCGGCTGAAAAGCTGGGGCTTTTGTTTTTCAAAGGCTTCAAATCATGCGCTTAGGATTTGGCCAGCTCACCGATGCGAGCGACAGCCTTTTCAATGCGAGCATCCCATGGATTTCCGCAGTTCAAACGAATGCAGTTCTGGTATTTTCCCGAAGCTGAAAACAGAGGCCCCGGAATCAGAGCGATGCCCTCTTTCAAAGCACGCTGATGCAACTCTAAAGATTTCACGTTGTTCGGAAACTCGACCCACAACAAAAATCCGCCCTTCGGCTGAGTCACCTTGGTGCCGGCCGGAAATTTGTCGACAATAATCTGCGAAGTCAGATGAATATTCTGAGCCAGTGTCTGTCGCAGTTTTCGCAAGTGACGGTCATAGTTGTGATGCTGAAGCAAATCCGCAATCGCCATCTGCCCGATCGAGTTGGTCGCAACTGTCGACGAAAACTTCAGGCGCTCTAATGTCTCGGTGTATTTCTTCGGCGCAATCATCCAACCGACTCGATAACCAGCTGCCAATGTCTTTGAAAATGAAGAGACTAAAATCACTTCATCTTTCTTATCGAAAGACTTCAAGGCCGAAGGACGCTGTCCTTCGTAGTTCAGCTCGGCATAGATATCGTCTTCAATCAGTGCGATATTGTACTTCGAGCAAATCTGAACGACTTTCTCTTTCGACTCGTCGCTCATCAAACTTCCCAATGGATTTTGGAAACTTGGAGACAGGATCATCGCCTTGACTGGAAACTTGCGGATCTTTTCTTCGAAGGCATCCATGTCGATACCCGTCTGCGTGCAAGTCGGCAGTTCTAGAACTTTCAATCCCATGCTTTCCAGCGAGTGCAGGATTCCATAATAAGTCGGGCTTTCAACCGCGACTGTATCTCCGGCTTTGGTGACAGCTTTCAACGCCAGGTTGATCGCTTCCATCGCACCAGTTGTGGTCATCACGTATTTCGGATCAACTTCACAACCCATATCCAGACTTCGGCGAGCAATCTCTCGTCGCAAACCCCAGTGTCCCGGAGCCCGCTCGTAGCGAATCGCTTCTTCGGGATTTTCACGCACCACACGCGAAAGACTGCGTTGTAGACTTTCCATCGGCAAAAGGTCTGTATGTAGAACAGCACCACCAAGAGGAACCAGGTCTGGATCTCCACATGAACGAACCACGTCCAAAAATGCATCCTGACTTTGCACAAATCGAGGTGCGCCGACCGGCCGAGTGACAGAAGGCTCTTGCACCAAGCTTCGCAACTTCACGTAATAGCCGGATTGAGGTTTTGCCTCAATAAATCCTTGGTTTTCGAGCATGTCGTAGCTCTGAAGAATGGTGGAGATGCTAACATCCAGCTTATCGCTGAGCTCTCGCACCGATGGCACCTTCGCGCCAGGTAAGTAAGTTCCGTCCTGAATCCAATCTTTCAGTCGATTGGCGACTCGGACATACAGTGGGTTTCCATCTTTTTTTAATAATTGTTCTCTTGCCATACAGTTTAAGCTTAGGCCTGTCCTGATCCAATTGCCAGATACAGTCGCAAAGCACCATAACCATAACAGTATGCCAGAATTAAACTGTTACCGTTACAATTAAATATTTCTGGATCTGTACTTAAATTGAAATCAGGTCGATAATTAGGCAAGTGGGGTGAGTTATGAACTTACAATTTCTCAAACGGGGACAAATTCTGAATCTGCCAAAGCAAGGACTCTTCCTTCGTGTCTCAAAAGGAAAAGTCTGGGCAACTCGTGAAAACGACAATGAAGATTATGTTTTGCTGGAAGGAGACTATTTCGAGTCCACCAGCAATTCGATGATTATTCTAGAGGCACTTGAAGATACGACGGTGTATTATTCCGCGCAAAAGCCGGACTTCAATTCTGACGTGCGGCACACAGTCGCGACAGCGGCAGCTGGTGCACGCTCTGCAGAAGCAACAACAACTGGAATCGAGCCACGGTCCGCCTCAGCTCGCTGAGGTGGGGTCCAGGCGCAGTTCTGATAAAACAGAATGACGATCGGGTTGAGCACCCACAGGACGACAAAACTGATTTCACTGCGCTCGAGCATGGTTCTTCCTCCGCAACTAGCAGTCAATGCACTTAGTTTAAGGTAGAACCACTGCAATCCCTAATAGAACGAATCCATTCGTTTCGGGAAGAGACAAACTCTTTTGGTTTTTTCCTTTCTCAAAATAACACGTTCATGCTTGAATCATTTCTTCTCGTTCGCGAGTTGAAATGGAGTCGAAAATGAAACATTTTTTTGTTTGTCTCATCCTGGCTTGGACCACACTTTCAAACGCACAGACAACTGATCCAACCGCAGCTCCACCAACAGCAAATCCTCCAGTCGCAGCTCCGACTTTGAAACCGGAAACACAAGGCCCTGCTGATGCGGCGATTGCACCGCCAGCGAAAGATTTGCCGACTCAATCATTGCGCGGGACTTCACAGTACTCGATCAATGCACACCTCTCCCCGTTTTCAACTTGGCTGCCAATGAAATACGGTTTGTCTTTGGGTTACATCCTATCGCCTGATTGGACTGTCGAAGCTGAATTTACGAAACGAAGCTACTCGGCCAAAATTTTAGATGTGGATTTTGGCTCGATCGTCGATCAACGCTACGGAATTCAAGCGCGCTATTATCCAGGATCGAATTCTTTCAACTGGATTTTAGGTTTGCACAAAAGTCTTTTCTCTTTCGAACTGGGCAACAGCTATCTCAGCCACATTCCGGGCTCGCCTTCCGCGACGATGTGGAAATTTGAATCCATCGGTCCACAGCTTGGTGTTTCCAATCGCTTTCAGTGGTCGAACGGAATCACGTTCGGGGTCGACTGGTTCGTGATGTACATTCCGGCTTTCAACAAGACTGTCGATGATGCTGTCTTCCAAAATATTTCGAATGCGGACGATAAAAGTAATTTGGACAAAGCAGTCGGTATTGTTCAGAACACTCCGCAGTTTGATATTCTTCGACTAACATTAGGTTACACATTCTAAGCTGAATCTAGACTTTCACCATTATCCGAAAATGGCACAACCGTTGCTTTGAAAAAATGCAAAGAGTGTGAGATCATTTTTAAATCACACCGAGTGATAAAACCGGTTGCACGTTGAGACTTGAAACCCAACATGGAACTAGCAACCCGAAACCAGGAGGTCCATCATGATGATGAATCAACAACACGGAAAAGACGCAGCAGTCACAATGACAGCCAAAGTCGATACGACCGTGGGGATCTCCTTCCTATCTGAACCGATTTGCGTCTTCTGAGTTTTCATCGAATTTAGAAATTGACGGAATCCCCACAAATTAAAATCAAAAAATAACGTTCGAAGCGCACTCGAAAGATCTTGTCGCGTTTTGAATTTCAATTCACTCGAAGCCTCGCTGTGAGTCTTCGGGATTTTTACCAATCAGAGCCTGGATTGGCTCGCTTCTTTAGGAGGAAGCTATGTCAGCATTAAGAAAACGCCACGAGCGTTGGGAATATCAAAATCAGAAAAAGCTTGAGCAGATCACTGAGCTGTCTCAAGCCCAGATCCAAAAGCGTATGGTCCAAATCTTCCACACTTTCAGCTTCCTCCGGTATCTTGCGTACGGTGCAGGCCGGTGGCTGGTAAGCGTCCCGAGATTGTTCTGGATTCAGCCTCCAGATCAGGAAACAGGCACTTTGGATGCCGAACAACAGCGTCGAAAACTGCAGGCTTCGGCTTCATTCTGGCTTAAATAGGTTCTGAGCCTCAGTCCAGGGACAATTACCTGGGTTGGGGCT
>CBIHPB010000302.1:0-4635 GCA_966211485.1 uncultured Bdellovibrio sp. | reverse complement strand
AAATATGCGCAGGAAAAGTTCAAAGAATGGATTCAGCAAGGCCGCTTGCAGATCCATCACGCCAACTTTTCCGAATTCACTCGCGAGCGTTTTGGTGATTTCGATTTGATGTTGCTGGATTTGGGCGTGAGCTCGCCACAACTGGATCAAGGTCCAAGGGGATTTAGCTTTTATCACGAAGGCCCGTTGGATATGCGCATGAACAACTCGACCGGGCCGACGGCGGCCGATGTTGTGCGCGAATTTTCAGAAGACGAACTGAATGATCTCTTTAAGAATCTCGGAGAAATTTCAAGGCCTTACCGAGTTACTCGAGCCATCGTTCATGACCGGGACGAGAAACCTTTTCTGACAACTCGGGATTTGGGTGGTTTGATCGAGCGGGTCGAAGGCTGGCATCGCAAAGGTTTTCATCCAGCCACGCAGTACTTTATGGCGCTTCGGTTGTATGTGAATCGCGAACTGGAAGTCGTCGAAAATTCCCTTCAAAATTTAGTGCACGGACTGAAGTCCAAAGGTCGTCTGGGTGTCCTGACATTTCACTCTCTCGAAGATAGAATTGTTAAGAACAAGTTCAAGGAACTAGCGGACTTGATCGAGGCGGGCGCCTTGGTAAATAAAAAAGTGATTCAGGCCGAATGGAACGAGGCCAAAGAAAATCCACGAGCCCGCAGCGCTAAACTCCGCGTCTTTGAAATTCGCTCTTAGCGCGACGAAATTCGCGCTGAATTGACGAGCGCAAATTTTCGCAGCGGGAGCCACAGCTTGAAGCCATTCTTCAGCATCATGTTTATCATCAGCACACTTTTTTCCCTCGTATTTTTGCAAATGGAAGAGCGCCGACTGGGCTACGCGATTTTGAAATCAACCCGCGAACAACGCCAAGTTGTCGAAGAAAAACGCGAGCGCACCATGATGCTGGCCAAGATCACTCGTCCGCAAAATGTCGAGAAGATGGCGCAAAGCCGCTCGACACTTAAAAAATTGCAAGCCAATCAAATCATTCATTTGACCGGCGCGCAGATCACCACCGCTTCGCGGGAGCTCAATTGAAAAGCCGAATTGTCATCCTGTTCTCGGGATTAGTTCTCCTGTGGAGTATTCTCATTCTTCGTGCATCGATCCTTCAGGTTTTTCCAAATCAGCGCCTCGAGACTTTGCAAAATCGTCAGTTTCAGACAGTGATCACATTGCAAAATCGCCGCGGGGCCATCGTCGATCGCTTGGGGCGTGAGCTTGCAATGTCCACGAAAGCTTACTCGGTCTATGCGGATCCAAAAATTATCGAAGGTCGCAAAGTGGTTGCCAAGAAACTGGCCTCCATTCTTGGCGTTAAGCCCGAAGGAATTTTTGCGAAAATTAAAGATCCGAAAAAACGATTCGTTTGGATCGAGCGCATTCTTCCGGAAGACAAGGCGCAAGAAATCAAAGCCATGGACGTGAAGGGCTTGCAGATTGTTGAAGAGTTCAAGCGTGTTTACCCGAATGAAAATCTGCTCTCGCAAGTGATCGGCTTCGTCGGTCAAGAGGGCCAGGGTCTCGAGGGGCTTGAGCTGTCTTTCGATCAAGCTCTGCAAGGAAAGAAAAACAAAGTCACAGTTCGCCGGGATGCTCGCGGCCGTCCGCTCGTGGCTGACGGTTTGATGTTCGCAGAAAATCCAGACGGAGCCGAGATCAAGCTGACAGTCGATGCGGATCTTCAACACATGATGGAGACCGAGCTCAATCAAGCGATTCGCGAATTTGATGCCGACAATGCGATGGGCATTATCCTGGATGCCAAGACCTCGGCGATTTTGGCCATGTCTTCGGCGCCAAGCTTTGACGCGAATAAAGCCAGCAAATTGAAACCCGAGCAGCGCCGCAACCGAGTTGTGACTGACGTGTTCGAACCCGGTAGCACAATGAAGACGTTTGTTGTGGCGACTGCCTTGAAAGAAAAAATTGTTCAGCCAAATACGAAATACAATACGGAGAATGGCCGATTTCAAATTGGCAACCGCGTGATTCGTGAAGCTGAGACAAAAGAAAAGTGGCAGCAGCTGACGGTTTCGGAGATTCTCGCTTACTCGTCCAATATCGGAACAACAAAGATCGCTTTTGATTTGGGGCCCGAGGCTTTGCGCAAGGGATTTCAGGATTTCGGATTTGGACAAAAAAGCGGAGTCGATCTTCCGGGTGATTCCAAAGGTTTGATGTTGCCACTGCCATGGAAGCAGCATTTGCTGGCAAATATTTCTTTCGGTCATGGTGTTGCGGTCACCTCTCTGCAAATGGCCAATGCCTATGCGGCGATTGCCAATGGAGGAATGCTCAACACTCCTTATATCGTGCAATCGATTCGCGATCCTGAAACCGGGGAGACGACCGAGTATCAGCCAAAGGCCCAGCGCCGGGTTCTTTCGGCAGAAGATTCTTCAAGTTTACGTTTGATGTTGGCCGGAGTGACAGCACCTGGTGGGACCGGAATCAACGCAAAGGTTGACGGCTTTCCAGTGGGTGGAAAGACGGGGACTGCTCAGAAAGCGAATCCAGGTGGTGGCGGCTATATGAAAAACGCCTACGTCTCAAGTTTCGCCGGCTTTATTCCGGCAACCGATCCAAAATTTGTGATCTACGTGATGGTGGATCATCCAAAACAAAATGCTTATTACGGCTCGCAAGTGGCGGCGCCATTGTTCTCGCGTTTGGCTTCGTATGCCGTTCGCCGCGAAGGAATTGCTCCGGTTCTGTTGTCAGAAAAAAACTTTGCTGACAAGGAAGCCGGCAGTCCTCTCGAGCGCAAAAAAGCTATGAAAACAAAGAAACCGGTTGCTAAAGCGGTCGTCGAGCCGAAAAAAGAAGTGGTTGATGCTCAGCCAGTTTCAGCCGAACAGATTCTCCAGACGACCGAGCCACCAGTTGAAGTCGTTCCTGATGTGAACCGCATGAGCATGCGCGAAGTTTTCCAAAAAGTTTCCGGACAAGATCTGCAGGTGAAGTTTCGTGGCAATGGCTTGGTTTCAGAGGTGATTCCAGCTGTCGGAAGCCCGATTCCTGCGGATCGCAAGATCCTTGTGATCATGAAGCCAGCCGAGGATTTCAAGTCTATTACCAAGTAGAGAGTGACCCCACGGTCGCCCGTCTGCCTTGACTTGTCTCCACACGAATTAAATTCAGCGCACAGATTCGTTCAGGACTTAAGCCCGATTACACCGTGTCGTCTAGGACGACAATTGACTCAAAACCAGTAGAATCAAAGAAAATATCTGAATCAGCAAAAAGTAAAACTCTAGCCGTTCTTTAGTTTTCTTTGAGAACAACCGATCCGTTCTATGTCTGTGGGACATAAAACCTCCTCTCTCGCGGAGAGGAGAAATCCGTTTCTCGAGAAGGCGACCGCAAGGTCGCTTTTTCATTTCTGCAATCTCAAGATCAGATTGAAATAAAATGTAAGAGTATTTGGTGAAATCTTCGTCCGAAACTCGGACGCTTAAATCGTTTTCAAAAACTCGTTCAGCCGGCGAATCGCTTCGACTGGAATTTCGTGGGTGCCAGGAAAGCTGAAGAGCTTTCCTTTTAGTCCGCCGTTGATCAAAAAAGTTTCCAGTTGGGCCGAGCCTTTGTGATCCAAAACCGGATCCATCTTGCCGTGGCTCATGAAAAAGGGTAGGCCCTTGCGGTTTGCGACCACAGTTTTCCACTCTTCTTTGTTGACCAAAGCGCCAGACAGACAAACCAAAGCGCGCGGGCTTTCCGGCGCGTTCAAACAAATATCGGTCGCCAGCATGCAGCCTTGGCTGAAGCCGCCCAGGATGATTTGGTTCCACGGCACTTTCAGGCTGGCGATAGCGTCGAAGATGCGCTTGCGAAGTTCTTTGATACCGGGCGCAGTTTCTTTTGACAGATCTCGGGGTTCGCCGCGCATAGCTGCTTCTTGCAAGGCCTGCACATTGATCGGCCACCAAGCGCGTCCGGTCCAACCGGGGCCAATGGGGACTTCAAGAATGCCCTGCGGAAAAATAAAATTCAGCGGCATCGGAGCCTCGATCACATCCGACAAAGTTTGCAAATCATAGGCGTCTGCACCGTAGCCATGGAAAAGAATAAATGTCAGCGATTGTTGACCCTCTTTGGGTTCAATCCTAGGATGTGCTTCAAGACATTGGATGGTACCGATTTTTCTCATGATTTCTTCCAGTGCACGTTCGAGGTTCTATTGAAACTGCCCGAGCTTCTCAAGATTTTGCCTGAATATCAATCTTCGGCTCCCGAAGTGGAAGTGCTTTCCTTAACTCATGATGCAAGGCATGTGCATTTGGGCGCTGTTTTTGTGGCCATTCCGGGCACCAAGGTCGACGGACACCAGTTTCTCTCACAAGCCTGCGAAGCTGGCGCTGTGGCGGTGATCGTTGAAAGACCCAGCGAAGTACCCAAAAGTTTCACCGGATTTGTCCAGGTTGTGAGTGATGCTCGAGCCGCGACTGATTTGCTGGCGGCCCAGTTCTACGGACATCCTTCGCGGAAGCTTTTCTGTTTTGGCGTGACGGGGACAAATGGAAAGACCTCGGTCACTTATATGCTCGAGTCTGTTCTGAAACGTTTTTCATTTCCTTGTGGAGTTCTGGGAACCATCAATCATCATCTGGCCGATCG
>CBIHPB010000301.1:0-4640 GCA_966211485.1 uncultured Bdellovibrio sp. | reverse complement strand
TGGCGACAAGTCAGATCTGGACCTAGGTCTTCTTCAGCAAAGCCTTGAAAATTCCGTATCAGAAGAGGACAACGGAGGAGTTATGGGGCGCCAAGTGGCTGTTTTCATTTTACTGGCTGGTTTTTCCTGGATCGGGCATGCACAGACGCCTGCCGATGCTCCTGCGGCTTTGCCGGCGGTTCCCACCAACATCACTCCAGATGCGAAAGATGCGACTTATCTGATCTGCAAAAATAAAACTGTCGTGCGTACACTGCGCGTTTCGAAAAAACCAAACGGCGGATGTATGGCAACTTACACCAAAGACGGCGTCGACCAAGTTGTCGGCAACTCTTGGACGACCGAGCGCTGTGCGAAGGTCATCGGCAACATTCGAGAAAACCTAGAAAAAGCCAACTGGAAATGTAAGGATATTAGCGAGGCCCGAGTCTCTTCCTCGGAAGGCTAATGAAACAAAATCTTTCGGTCATCGTTTGCCAAATGAACTCCGTCGACAACGTCGACACGAATTTCCAACAAATCGAATCGCTTGTTCAATCGATTCCGCAAACAGCGGAAATTGCTTTTTTCCCTGAAAATTGCCTCTACATGCGCTTGAAGGAAGGCCAGAAAATTCCGGGGCTCACCTTTGAACATCCGGTTTTCGAGCAGCTCAAAAAGCTTTCCAGAGATCGTGGTATCGTTCTGCATTTGGGTTCAATTCCATTGCGCGAAGAGGGGAAGCTGACTAATGCGACGGTGACTGTTCGTCCCGAAGGCTCGGTCGAATGCACCTACCGCAAGATGCATCTTTTCGACATCACGCTGGAGGGCCAGGCGCCGATTCGCGAGTCCGATGTTTTCAATCATGGGCCGACGCCCGAGGTTTTGAACGTCAAAGACTGGCAGCTGGGTCAGACGATTTGCTACGACATCCGTTTTGCTGAGATTTATTCGTTCTATGCTAAAAAGCGTGTGGATGTGCTTTTGGTGCCGGCCGCCTTTTTGGTGAAAACCGGGCAGGCGCACTGGGAAGTGCTTTTGCGGGCTCGCGCTATTGAGAGTCAGTCTTATGTTGTTGCTGCCGCGCAGGCAGGAACTCATACCAATGCTCAAGGCGATCAGCGCAAGACCTATGGTCACAGCATGGTCATCAGTCCCTGGGGAGATGTGCTTTATAAGGGCTCGTCAGACAAGCCAGAGGCGCATTTCATCGAGCTCGAGGCCGCGCAAGTCGAAGCTGTTCGCCGACAGATTCCGATGCATTCGCACCGCCGTCTTTAAATTCGAAACGGTCTCGCTTGGACGAAATCGGCCAAGCTTTAAAGAGGCGTGACATTTTTCTCAATTTCCTTTCAAATAGGAGCCGCAACTCTAGCTAAGGAAGCAGCTATGAAGGCTCAGGTTTTAATTTCATCATTGATTGTGTTCGGTCAGGTTTTGCCCCTGTCTATTCAGGTGGCTCGAGCTGCGTCTGAAGAGCCAGCTCAGAAGACTCATGCCCTGATGACCCAGGAAGAGCAGGAGCTGTATCAGAAAGCGAAGAAACGTCTTTACCCTGGCGGTAAGGACGAGGATTCGTTGAAAGTGCAAAGCCAGCTTCCATTGGTGTCACGTAAGATGGCGCCGGTTCAGGATGCTCCGACCGAAGAGCCTGAAGAACATCAAGAATCTCAGACAGACTAAAAAGGATCTTAAAAAATGTCGAATTATACGGATCTCCCTGAAGGGGTGACTCGCGAGCAAATGGATGTGGATGTTTTGATTGTTGGCGGTGGAGCTGCGGGAATGTCCTGCGCGCTCCATCTTTCGCAACAAATTGAAAAGCACAATCAAGAAATTGCTGAAGGCAAACGCACCGGCGAAGCGATTCCAGAGCAGATGATTGTAGTTTTGGAGAAAGCTTCTGAAGTCGGCGCGCACAGTTTTTCTGGGGCGGTTCTGAAGACGACGGCTTTGCAAGAGTTGATTCCGAATTTCAAAGAAGAAGGCTGTCCGTTGGATGCGGAAGTCACTTACGATGCTGTTCATTACTTGGGTGACAACGGAAGTTTCAAGCTTCCGATCGTGCCGCCGCCTTTTCACAACAAGGGCAATTACATTATCTCTTTGTCGAAGTTCAATCGCTGGCTGGGTGAAAAATGTGAAGCCCGCGGGATCAATGTGTTCCCAGGCTTTGCGGCTGTGGAAGCTTTGTATGAAGGCGATAAGATCGTCGGCGTTCGCACGGGCGATAAAGGCCGCGATAAGCATGGCAAGCCGAAAGCGAATTTCGAGCCCGGTTTGATTCTGAAATCGAAAGTCGTGATTTTTGCCGAAGGCCCGCGTGGATCTTTGTTCAAGCAAGTTTCCAAGAAGCTGAATCTTCGCAGTGGAAAAAATGAAGAGGTTTTCGAGGAGGGTGTGAAGGAAGTCATCCAAATGCCGGCCGGGACTGTGACTCCGGGGCAGGTAATTCATACTTTGGGTTATCCGCTGAAGAAATCAATCGGTGGAACTTTCATTTACACAATTCCTGGCGACAAGATCATCGTCGGACTTGTGGCTTATCTCGACACCAATGATCCTTTGCTGGATCCGCATCGCGAGCTTCAGAAGTTGAAGACTCATCCGTTCCTGCAGAAGATGCTGGCGGGTGGAAAAGTGATTGCCTATGGCGGTAAGACACTGCCTGCGGGTGGTTACTACTCGATGCCAAAACTTGCCGGCGATGGCTGGATGGTGACCGGGGATTCGGCGTCCATGGTGGACGTGCAGAAGCTCAAGGGCATCCATATGGCGATGAAATCCGGGATGCTGGCGGCGGAAACGGCGCTGGAAGGGATTATCAAGCAGGATTTCTCGGAAGGCACATTGTCGGCTTATTCAAAGAAGGTTGAAGCGAGCTACATTGGCAAAGAGCTGTACCGAGTCCGCAATTTCCATCAGACCCTGAGTAAGGGGATGTTTGCGTCGATGCCTTTGATTGCCTTGCAAGAGATCACTGGCGGGCGTGGGCTGTTTGATGGAATGCCAAGCCACAAAGATGCCAAGACCACCCTGAAGGTCAAAGACATTTGGGGCACGGTGGATGGACTGAAGCTGCCTGAAAACCAGATCCCGAAGCCAGATAGCCAGCTGCAGTTTGATAAGCTGAGCTCGGTTTATTTGACCGGGACCATGCATGATGAGGACTCGCCAAATCATCTTTTGGTTGAAAACACAGATATCTGCCGAACCGTGTGTGAACCGCAGTATAAGTCGCCTTGCAATCACTTCTGCCCGGCCAATGTGTACGAAATGGTGCCATCTGCCAGTGGTGAAAAGTGGGACGACGGCCGGTCCAAGTATGATTTACAAGTGAACTATACAAATTGTATTCACTGTAAGACCTGTGATATTAAGTGCCCCTTTGAAAATATCGAATGGACAGTACCCGAAGGCGGGGGCGGTCCGAAATATCGGGAGACGTAGGTCACGGAAGCTCCCGGTTTAACAACTGAAGGGAGCTTTCTCGATGCCTCAATTTTTAGCTACAACTGCAAAAGGCCTGGTCGATTCACTGGAAATTGAATTGAAGGAAATGGGCTTTGAAAATCTCAAAAAGATTTCAGCCGGTGTCTTCTTTGATTCGAACTGGGAAGGCTGCTATCGCGCCAACCTGCAATCGCGGCTGGCATCAAGAATCATGAAGCCGATCCAAGATTTCCCGGCCTACAAGGGCGAAGATCTCTACAACAATATCCGCAAGCACGATTTCACCAAGTACATCGACGTCAATCAGACCATCAAAGTCGAAGCCTCTGTGCAAGATTGCGCGATTGCCGATCAGCGATTTGTCGCGATGAAAGTGAAAGACGCCATCGTCGACCAGTTCCGTGATCAGTGCGGTTCGCGTCCGGATGTCGACACGGACTTCCCTGATTTGCGAGTGGTCGTGAAGGGAATCAAAAATCAATATCACGTGATGATCGACACCAGTGGCGAGTCTTTGTTCATGCGCGGTTACCGTAAAGAAGCGGGGCCAGCTCCGATGAAAGAAAACTTGGCAGCGGGACTTTTGAGTCTGGCTGGTTGGGATCAGAAAAGTCCGATTGTGGATCCCATGTGTGGATCGGGAACAATCTTAATTGAAGCTGCGATGATGGCTTTGAATATTGCTCCGGGGTCCAACCGCCGTCATTTTGGATTTATGGATCTCAAAGGCTTTGACGAGCAAGCTTGGGAAAAGGTTGTCGAAACGGCAGCCGATCAAGAGAAGCAGGAATTGGATTTTGCCTTCTTTGGTTTTGATTTGGATCGCAAGGTTTTACAGATGGCGAAAGAAAATGCCAAGCGTGCTGGGGTTGATCACGTTATTCAGTTTAAGTCTGAAAGTGTGGCGACTGTGGCTCCGCCAGTTGAGAAGGGTGTGATGATCACGAATCCTCCGTATGGCGCGCGATTGGGTGATGAAGACAATCTGCGCGACGTTTACCGCGATCTGGGCCACACCTTGAAGCATCGCTTTAAGGGCTGGGATGCTTGGATCCTGTCTGGCAATAAAGATCTGATCTTGGATATGCATCTGAAGGCTTCGAAAAAGCACTTTGTCTACAACGGTCCACTGGAGTGCCGTTACCTGAAATATTCCATGCACTAGTTCTTCGAGCACGCCTGAGATTTATTTTGAAGCGGGCTGA
>CBIHPB010000300.1:0-4672 GCA_966211485.1 uncultured Bdellovibrio sp. | reverse complement strand
AGTTGCGTCGAAACAAAAAAAAAACAGCTCTGTAAAAGTATTTCTTGACCACCATTTCTGCCAAATTTTCTTAGTATTGATGATGTCCGTGAGTCTCTTTTGTTCACTCGTTTAAGCTCTTCATAAGCTTTCCACGGCTTTGTTTGATCCTCACACGCGGCCGGACCTGTTTGGATTCAAAACCCGGCAGAGGGACAATTCTCGAGGGAAAAATTCAGCTTTTAAAACCGTGATACTGTGCCTTTGAACAATTGAAGATCAGAAGAATTGAAGAAAAGAGGCAAACATGAATTTAAAATCTTTGACTGACTCGACCTTGGTTTCAAGCGCGCAGACCTTGGTTCGCGAAGAGCGTGATAAGCTCACTGCATTTTTGCATCACTTAAAAGAAATCGAACGCCGCCGGCTGTTTTCATCATTTGGGTACAAATCGCTATTTGAAATGACGACCCGGCATTTTGGCTATTCTGAAGATGAAGCTTACCGCCGAATCTCCGCGATGAAATTGCTGAAGGAAATCCCCGCAGTTGAGGAAAAAATTAGCCAAGGAAAAATCACGCTCAGTCATTTAAGCCTTGCGCAAAAACACTTTCGTCAGGAAAAGAAAATCCACTCTCAGGAAATGCCGCTCAGTCAGAAAGCCAAGGTAATCGAACAGATTTCTCAGACTTCCGTGCGAGAGGCCGAAAAAATCACTCTGAAGCTGAGCTCAAGCCCCGAGCCTTTGAAGCCTGACCGAATCCGGGTTGTTTCTGAAGACCGGGTGGAGATCCGATTTTCGGTTTCATCAAAGACGCAGGGAAAAATACACCAGCTGAAAGGCTATCTGGCGCACCGGTATCCGGATCTGACAGTTGGCGAGCTGTTCGATCTTTTGTGCGATCTCGGATTGAAAGATTTAGATCCGTCAAAAAAAAGGCGCGAAAGTTTGGCAAAAACCGTGGCGCCCCAGAAAAGCTGCGTTAAGAAATCAAAGGCTCAGAGCAGACGAGAAGTTTTCCTGAAATCAAACAACAAGTGCGACAACTGCGGCTCGGGATTTGCTCTTGAAATCGATCACATTCTCCCAAAAGCCCAGGGTGGTAGCGACAATCCCGAAAATCTAAGACTGCTTTGCCGATCCTGCAATCAACGGGCAGCCATCCAGGTTTTCGGTGTTGAAAGGATGAGCCCTTATTTGAACCGTTGAGATCGACAACAGCTTGAGACTCGCTGATTCGAAAAGTTCAGCGGATGTAAACGAATGAGTGTTATTGGGGCACTGTTATAACAAGTGGTGCACTAGAAATTTCTTCAGGCTTTGATTTTTTGAAAGGAAATGGGTTTTCTTTAGTTTTCGGATGGCCTTCGGTAATTTTTAAGACAAGAGGGCTCAACTCAATTGTTCCAGGTGAAGATGATTTGACAGTTTGAGTGAAAAACAATGCTTTCTGGTAGGAAGCCCCGTCCTCAGTAATGGTTTTAAACTCCAACTTTTCAACGGGTTTACTTGGAACGCTCTCCCCACCTTTGATCTTAGGAAATGTCACTACATCTAAAGCGAGTAATTGATTTTTAACCAAAATATACCAATCGACGCGCACAGGTTTGTTTGGGGAAGTCGAGGACAAATCGCTTTCCACTAAGATTCTGGCACCAATGGAGTGCTTCGCCAAAGCATTGTAGGGATGAAGAAAAATCAAAAAGAGTATTGCAGCGAAAAAGATCTTTTTTGTTTCCATAATCACACCATAAAAACGCTGCTTCCGTGTTGTCACGAAAAGAAATCCTTTCTGGGCATATTTCGTTCAGTCGATGTGAACTTTTCTGATTTTTGATTTCATCAACAACGCCACGATCATCGATCTCTGAAGGTCTCTATGGAAGCGGGCTTCTTTTGAAATCAATCTGCGAGGTTTTTTGATGCCGGACTTTTGCGTAGAGGCGATTGAGCTCGTTCAAGGCCGAGTCCGCCAAATCCATCTTCACGGATTCAAAAAGCGGTGATTGAATTTTCAGGCCCGGATTATCAATCAACAGTTGATTGAGCTGCCCCAGTTCCTGAATCCAAAAGCCATTTCGTTTGTGCACGCACAGTCCAGGTAAAGCTTCGGCTTGGCGAGGACTTGCTAACACCGGAGTTTTCGTTTCCGAGCACAGACGCTGAAATTTCAACAGCTCGACAAGTGAAAAATCATCGAATGCTGTCAGGACCCCAAGACTTCGCTCCAAAATCGCATGAAAGTCAGCCGCCGGTAAATTGCGGCCGATGTAAAACACGCCATCCGGTGATCGGTCAGGGCGCTGTCCGCAGACGATCAACTGCACTTTGCCTAGGATGGAATTCCAATCCAGATCCGGCAGATGCTCGCTTGGCAAAATCAGATACGGCGTCGCCGCCTCGACCAATTGTTGAAGATCCTGATCCAAAGATTTCTCATAGGCGCCAGAGGCCGGAATGATGAACGGAGGCAGCACTTCGGTTTCGCTGAATCGATGCAGCCAGCCTTGGCGCTTGATATACATGAGATTTTCGCGTGTTTCGGTGGTCACGATATCGCAACTCTTTAAAAAACGCGCCAGCGGTGCCGATGATAGAAGAGAACCAATTCGAGTCTTCGAGAATTCAAACAAGCTATCGTAAAAGCTGGCCGCCACCACTCGTCCAGGTAAAGCTCGCACCAACTGCGCCAGCACCCAATGTGCGGGGCTTGGTTTTTCGTGTTCCATGTCAGAGAAAACAAAATGCCAGACTTCGGGTGCTTGTCCCAAGATGTGCGGGAAAAATTTCAGCGCTTCAAAAGCCGACCAAGTTTTAAAGTACGTCAAAACCTGATAACCCAAATCATCAGGCACCGTTTCCATCGCGGAAGTGATCAACAAAATTTCGTGGCGGTGAAATTTCAATGCTCGGGCCAGACCCAAAGCTTCCGGAGTGATTCTTTGGGTGAGGAGAGCTATTTTGGCCATTGCATTCCCAAGGCGCCGAAAATTCGGCCCAGCATTTTCCGGTTGGCTTCCGGAATGCTTCGATGAGCGAGCTCTTCCGGGTGAATCCATTCCAGCATCAAGTGATGCTTGGCTTTGACTTCGCCTTTCCAGAACAGAACTTCGTAAAACAAAATCAAGATATTCACATCGCCGTAAGAGTGCGTGCAGGAAAATTTCAGCTCGCCGATATCGGCTTCAATGCCCAGCTCTTCGGACAGCTCGCGCCGCAAAGCCTCTTCAGGCGCCTCGCCCGATTCGATTTTTCCGCCGGGAAATTCCCATTGGCCAGCCAAAGAGTTGTTCTCGGGGCGTTGGCCCACCAGGATCTGATTTCCTTTTCTTAAGAAGCCGGCGACAACCGGAATCCAATGCGGACGGCGGACTTTGGACTTCATATCATCCTCTCCGCGGTCTTTCGGAAAAATTCGGGTCCTTCAAAAACCAAGGCCGAATAAGTTTGCACCAAATCCGCACCCAACTTCAGGCGCTCTTTCACTTCATCCGACGACAAAACGCCACCGACGGAAACCAAAAGAAATTCACTGCGCTTGGATCCCAGAATCTGCACAGCTTTTTTCAAATGCTGTTTGGAAAGTTCCGCCAGGCTTTGTCCCGATAAGCCGCCTTCTTTGGGGAAGGCGCAATCCGATGGGCGAGACAAAGTCGTATTGGTCAGAATAAATCCGCTCGCGCCAGCTTGAGAGCTCGCTTCGATGCTTTCGATAAACTGATCTTCCGTCATATCGGGACTCAGCTTCACCAGCACGGGTTTATTTCCACCGCGTTCGCGCACGCCGAAAATCAGCTTCATCAAAAATTCCGGCGTCTGCAATTCGCGCAGACCAGACGTGTTCGGCGAGCTCACGTTGATGACAAAGGCATCAGCTACTTTTTGAAAGCGATCGGCGAGATAGAAATAATCCACTTCGGCTTCGCTATTGGCGCGTGTGCGATTTTTTCCGATATTGACGAAGACAGGGATTTTCAAATCCGGCTTTCCCGAGACAAGATTGAAATAAACTTCATCGGCCCCGTGATTGGGAAATCCCATTCGGTTCCAAAGATTTTTCGCATTCCAATCGCGATCCAGAATTTTTCCCGGATTTGCAGCCTGCGAGTATGGTGTCACAGTCCCGACTTCGATAAAGCCAACGCCCAGTTTTTGCCAGATCGCCAGATGTTCGGCATTTTTGTCGACTCCGCCGGCGATTCCCAAGCGATTGGGAAAATGCAGGCCCTTCCAGGTCAATGGCATCCACTTCGGAACTTCATCCGGCATTCGGGAGGCGTAATAAGACAGTCCCAGCGGAGCCAATCTGTGCGCCAGACTGGCCGGGAGATACTTCCACAAAGGTGAGTTCATTGCATTATCGAGGATACAAGCCTCGAAGCAACATCGCGCGCTCCAAGCGTTGAACGGAAACCGCCATCGCAGCTGCTCGCATATCGACGTTCTTTTCCTGAGCCATTTTGTAACCCGTTTCGAAAGCCTTCACGATAATCGTCTGCAAGCGCTTGTTGATCTCTTCTTCGTCCCAGAAGAATGACATGATATCTTGAACCCATTCAAAGTAAGAAACGACAACACCACCACCGTTGGCGATAACGTCTGGGACCACGAAAACCCCGCGACGGTGCAAAATCTTCGTCGCATCGTTGGTCACAGGACCGTTGGCGCCTTCGATGATCATTTTCGCTTTCA
>CBIHPB010000299.1:0-4675 GCA_966211485.1 uncultured Bdellovibrio sp. | reverse complement strand
AAAGCTTCGAATACTTTGCTGGGGCTGAATAAAGGTTCGACCCACATAGTGATTGCGAATAATTCCAAACTCGAAAGGAATGCCACTTTCGGTTGCATAACCGATCGCGGCTGGCACACCGCCATCCGGAACCGGGATGACCACGTCAGCCGCCACATTCGTTTCACGAGCCAGCCATTTACCAAATTGTTTTCGGGTCTCATAAACTGAATGTCCAAACACAACCGAATCCGGCCGGGCAAAATAAACGTGCTCGAAAATACATTTTGCCATCTGCACCTTGGGCGCAAAGCGAATCGAATGCTCGCCGTCTCGATCCACCCAAAACATTTCGCCGGGTTCAATCTCACGCACATACTGAGCACCAATTAAATCCAAAGCGCAAGTTTCACTTGCAACCACCAAAGACCACTGGTCTTTCTCATTTTTCTTGCGGCCAATCACGAGCGGCCGAAAGCCCTGCGGATCGCGCATCGCCAGCATCCGATCATGGGTCAAAATCACAAAACTATAAGCGCCCACAATCTTCACCAGACTGTCTTTCAGACATTCGATGATCTGATTGCTGGGATGACGAGAAATCAAATGCAGCAAAATTTCCGTGTCATTGGTTCCCTGAAAAATAGCGCCCTGCTTTTGCAGATCCATTTTCAAAGATTGTGTATTCACAATATTTCCATTGTGAGCCACCGACACCGGACCCGACATCAGATTGGCCGACAAAGGTTGCGCATTGGTCAGAAGATTTTGTCCCGTGGTCGAGTATCGCACATGTCCAATCGCCGAACGCCCGGCCAACATTTGAAGCTCAGGTTCTTTGAAGACATCACCGACCAATCCCAGGCCTTTGTAATGAAGCTGCTCACCCGAATCCGTCAGCGACGTGATGCCGGCTGATTCTTGCCCGCGATGTTGCATGGCATAGAGACCGAGGTAAGTTAATCGTGAGGCTTCCTCGTGATTCCAGATCCCGAAGACACCGCATTCCTCTTTCCAAGCCATAGTTCCCTCACCACTCGTCAAAAATAAAAATCTAGGAAATCAAATTCTCAAGACCCGCACCCGATCGCTTGATCAGCTCGACGACCGGGATTCGCAGATCAGATCCCAAGCGAACTTCAGAACCGCCCGTAGTTCCAATCTCCTGCACTTCAAGGTCATCCAAAGCACTGGATTTTTCACGCACAAACGATTCAAATTCCTGCGGTTTTGTCGTCGCAAACACGGCCTGATAGAATCCCGCATGGCCCCAGTCAAAGTTTTCAGCCTTGAGCTCACTTGAAAAACCAATTCCTGAAAAACACATCTTCGCAACGGTCGCACCTAGACCCGCTAGCCCCACCATCTGAGAACTCGAGAAAAGCTTTGCACTCTCGAGCCCCAACAAAAGAGTTTGGAAATTTTGGATCTTTTCAAGTCCCATATTTCCAGCAAACGTTCCCGCCTTCAGATTCAGATCAACCCATTTCAGCTTCACCGAAAACACACTTTGCGCCTCTTCCGTGAAAACATCCTTTGCCAGCTCTTCAACCGAATCCCGAAGTCCAATCAGGCCTGTGGCCGGAGTCGAGATGATGTTGGCACCTTGCGTTTCATTGTAAAAGCTGACGTTACCACTGATGACCGGGGTCTGCAATTTCATGGAAATTTCCGTGATCGCATCCACGCTGGCCACGAACTCTGACATAATTTCGGAACGCTCAGGATTTCCGAAATTCAGACAATCTGTCACCGCACAAGCTTTAGCCCCTTTGATCGCCATCTGCAAAGATGGATAGACAACGGCATCCAAAGCGCCCAAGTAAGCATCGATCTTCATCACTTCCGGCCGGCAGCCAACTGCAATCGCAAGTCCACGACCGCTTGGCAATTTTTGAACGGCGATATCGCTGTCATCAGCTCCTGCTGCCGTCCTCGCTCCCACTCGCTGGTCATACTGGCGATAGATCGGTTTGCGACTGCAACCCTGAACGGACGCCAAATTTCCTGTGATATGCTGGTGAAGCTCGGAACTTGTCATCGGCTTTTGCATTTCCGCTTTTCTTCGAGGGAAAGTCCAAGCCTGGAATTCACGGTTATAAACCGGCGCATTTTCCACCAACAAGTCTGGATCTAAATCCGTCAACAGATCACCTTTCCAGAAAAGCTTCACGCGTTTGTCAGCGATCACCTGACCAATTTTCTGAGCATCCAATCCCCATCTCGAGAAATGCTTTTGAATGCTTTCATATTTTCCAGGCTCGCAGATCAAAAGCATGCGCTCTTGCGATTCCGACAGCAGAATTTCTTCCGGAGTCATACTGGAATCCCGCAGCGGCACTTGGTCTAGATGCATTTCCATCCCGACGCCGCCCTTTGAGGCCATCTCAAAGCTTGAACTGGTCAAACCGGCAGCACCCATATCTTGAATGCTGACAACCAGATTTTCTTGAATCACCTCGATACAGGACTCGATCAGAAGTTTTTCAAAGTAGGGATCGCCAATTTGCACATGGGGCTTTTTTGCCTCTGAATTTTCATCAAAAGATTCAGACGCCATCGCCGCACCATGCACGCCGTCTTTTCCGGTTTTGGCACCGACGTAGACGACCCAGTTGCCAACACCCTTCGCACCCGAAAGCGCGATCGGATCTTTCGGCCCCAAGAAGCCAACCGCCATAGCGTTGACCAAAATATTTTGATTGTAAGCCGTATTGAAATTTGTTTGCCCCGTTACTGTCGGAACACCGACGCAGTTTCCGTAGCCGGAAATTCCGCGCACCACACCGTCTACGAGAGCCGGCATTCGATTGGCATTCGCTTCACCAAAGCAAAGGTAGTCAGCCAAGGCAATGGGACGTGCGCCCATGGTGAAAATATCTCGCAAGATTCCACCCACACCTGTCGCCGCTCCTTGATAGGGCTCGATAAAGCTTGGGTGGTTATGCGATTCCATTTTAAAAGCAATGCGCTCGCCAAAACCCAAATCAACAACGCCGGCGTTCTCGCCGCTAGCATTGACGACAGTCGAGTTCAGGGTCTTGCCAAATTTTCTTAAGTGCACTTTTGAACTTTTATAACTGCAGTGCTCGCTCCAAAGAGCCGAGAACAAAGCCCACTCGACACTTCGAGGTTCGCGCTTGAGGAGATCGCAAATCTTATGATACTCGGATTCGGAAAGTCGGTAGGTCTTTAACTTCTTTTTAAACCCTTCTGTCATCATAGGAAACTCCAGCCAGCAGTGCCGCCCATCCAGTCCGCGATGGCGCGCTCGGGATGCGGCATCAGACCCACAACATTTCGCTTTTCATTCATGACGCCTGCGACATTGTTCAAACTGCCATTGGGATTACTGATATAGCGAAGCCAGACTAGATCCTGATCAAAGATCTTTTTCAGATCATCAGCCGGAGCATAAAATCGGCCATCGCCGTGTGCGACTGCGCCTTCTTGAAGCCTTCCAGCGCGGAAGGCTAAAGCGTTCACCTTTTTTGATCTCTCGGCCAAACACGCCGTGCGGTTTTTCCATCTCGAGCTCAACCCAATCATCGACAAATCTGCGGCCTTCGTTTTTCACCAAGGCCCCCGGCAGAAGCTGGGCTTCGCACAAAATTTGAAAGCCATTGCAAATTCCCAGAATCGGTCCGCCACTGACTGCAAACTCGCGCACCGATTTCATCACCGGCGAAAGTGCAGCCAGTGCTCCCGATCGCAGATAGTCTCCGTAACTAAATCCACCAGGAATCAGAAGTGCCTCATAGTTTTTGACATCGAAGAGATCGAGATGCCATAAAAACTGAGCTTCAAACCCCTTCGCCTCGACCCAAGAAAAAACATCGCGGTCGCAATTCGTGCCAGGAAATCGAAGGACTCCGACTTTTTTCATAGAGATTACACTTCCTTCAGTTCAAATGTTTCAATCAACGGATTGCACAGAACTTTCTTGGCGATTTCTCCGGCTTGCTTTTTCGCGCTTTCCAGATCACCTGCAAATTCCAGCTCGACAAAGCGGCCGACCCGAACACCTGCTTGAGGCATGGCATTTAATTTCAAAGTTTGCTCGATGGCGCGGCCCTGGGTATCCAAGATCACATCCCGGGGCATAATTTTGACTCCGATTCGAACCTTATTCATCTTTGACCACCTCTTTTAGACGTTTCAAAACTTCCAGGTAACTTTCTTTGATCTGTCCCAAATCCCGACGGAAACGGTCTTTGTCCAGCTTCTCATTGGTCTTCAGATCCCATAGCCGGCAGCAGTCAGGCGAAATTTCATCTGCCAATAGGATTTCATTTTTTAGATCTTTTCCGAACTCGATTTTAAAATCCACCAACTCGATCCCGGCCTGGCGGAATAGATCCCGCATCAGTTCGTTGATTTTCAAAGCTTTGGCTTTGAGCTCTTTGAGCTCTTGCTCGGTTGCGACTTCCATCATCAGGGCTTGGTCGTCGCTTAAGAAGGGATCTCCAAGCGCATCGTTTTTGTAGTAAAATTCAACCAAAGGCTTATGCAGTTTTTTCCCCTCTTCGATTCCCAATTTCTTGGCCGTACTGCCGGCCAGAATATTCCGAACCACCACCTCCAGAGGAATGATGTTGACTTTCTGCACGATCATCTCGACAGGCCCCACATCGGATACCCAGTGAGACGCCACACCATTTTTTTTCAGATATCTGAAAATCAGGGATGTGATCTC